>NZ_BRXS01000004.1:600000-764553 GCF_030159095.1 Roseisolibacter agri | reverse complement strand
TCGCTCACGTGTTACGCACCCGTTCGCCGGTGACCCTTGCGGGCCCCCTAGACTTGCATGTGTTAAGCACGCCGCCAGCGTTCGTCCTGAGCCAGGATCAAACTCTCCAATGAGTGTTTGTCTGCTCTAAATCGAACCGCTGTCTCACGCTGTCGCGGAGACAGCGTGTCCGAATCACTTGAATGATCAGGTCTGAACTCTCGCCGGCCGCCTGTCGCTGCCGGGTCTACGAGTCCGCCTCGCACATCCAACGATCTCTTCTCGATTGTCAATCAGCGTCGGTCGCCGCGATTTCCGCGGCAGCCTCTTATTGTACTTCGGCAGCGTCGTTTCGTCAAGGCCGCTTCGAGCATTTCGCTCGTGCTTCACTTGAGGCGTGCCGACCTAAACCGCTCCGGCACTTCGACTTGCCGCGCCGCGTCAGCAGCGCATGACTTAATAATAGCGGGTCCAGCTCGGTGTTCAAGGGGGGTCGAGAACTTCTGTTTCGACTCGCCCTCACCGCCCGGCAACTTCGCCAGGGCCAGGTAGTAACCCGCGGCTTTCCCGGGGTTCCACACCCGCGGGCGCCCCTACCCCGGCGCCGGGAGACGAAGCCGGGGCCGCTCCGAAGAGCGACCCCGGCTCTGGTGCTGCTAGTGCTCCGAGTAGGACTCGAACCTACAACCTACTGATTAAGAGTCAGCTGCTCTACCATTGAGCTATCGGAGCTGACGACAAGGCGCAACGTAACGAGCCCTGTTCTGGCGCGCCAGGAGGGACTCGAACCCCCGACCAACAGCTTAGAAGGCTGTCGCTCTATCCACCTGAGCTACTGGCGCATCGGCGTCGGGGAGTCCCTTGCCTCCGGGGCTTCCCTGCTAGGTCGGGGCGACTGGATTTGAACCAGCGACCTCCTGCTCCCAAAGCAGGCGCGATACCAGGCTACGCTACGCCCCGGAGTGCGGCGTTAGTGTAGCCGCTCCCGCTGCCGACGTCAACCGGCGGAGGGCCCGCTCGGCGGCACGGCGCCCAGCGCCGCGGTGAGCGCGACGAACGCCCGGCCGCGATGTCCGACCCGCGCCTTCGCCTCCGGCCCCGCCTCGGCCAGCGTCTGCCCGAGGTCGTCGCTCAGGAACAGCGGATCGTAGCCGAAGCCGCCCGCGCCGCGGGCCTCTCGGGTGATCACGCCCGTGGTCTCACCACGCACGACCAGCTCCCGGTCGGCGTCGACGAATGCCACCGCGCAGACGAAGCGCCCGCGGCGGTCCTCCTCCGAGGCGAGCGCCTGGAGCAGCCGGTCGTTGTTGGCCTGCGTCTGCGACTGGCCAGGCGCCGCCGTCGCGTAGCTTTTGCTGCGCACGCCTGGCGCGCCGCCCAGCGCGAGGACCTCCAGCCCCGAGTCGTCGGCCACCGTCGGCAGTCCGCCACTCGCACGGTGGAAGTGGCGCGCCTTGGCCAGCGCGTTCGCCTCGAACGTGTCGAACGCCTCGATCGCATCCTCGTCCGGCGTCTCCGGCACGCCGGCCGAGTCGAGGTCGACGACCTCGCGCCCGATGGCAGCGAACATCGGCCGCAGCTCCACGAGCTTGCCGGCGTTGCGCGTGGCGACGAGCACCCGCGCGGGAAGCTGGGCGGTCACGAGCGCGGATCGACGGGCTGCGCGAGCGCGGCCTGCTGGCGGGCGTCGAGCTCGCGGATGCCCGCGGTCGCGAGCTCGAGGAGCCGGTCGAGCTCCGCCCGGTCGAAGGTCCCGTTCTCGCCAGTGCCCTGCACCTCCACGAACCGGCCCTCGCTGCTCATGACGACGTTCATGTCGACCAGCGCGCGGACGTCCTGCTCGTAGTCGAGGTCGAGCCGCGGCACGCCGTCGATCACGCCCACGCTGACGGCAGCCACGCGGCGCCGCACCGGTGACGCGACGATCAGCCCGTTCGTGACGGCCGCGTCGAACGCATCGACCACCGCGACCGCCGCGCCCGTGATGGCCGCCGTGCGCGTGCCGCCGTCGGCCTGCAGCACGTCGCAGTCGATGCGCACCGTCACCTCGCCGAACCGGAAGTCGTCGAGCATCGCGCGCACGCTGCGGCCGATCAGCCGCTGGATCTCCTGCGTGCGGCCGCCGAGCTGCGCGCGCTCGCGCGGGGTGCGCGTGCGCGTCGCGCGCGGAAGCATCGCGTACTCCGCCGTCAGCCAGCCCTGACCGGAGCCGCGTCGCCACCCCGGAACGCCCGCCTCGACGCTGGCCGTGCACAGCACACGCGTCTTGCCGAACGCGATCAGGCAGGAGCCCTCGGCGTACTCCGCCACGCCGCGCTCCAGCGTGACGGGGCGCAGGGCGTCCGCGGCGCGCGCGGCGCCGTCGACGGATGGAACCTCAGCGGATGCCGCCACGGAGCTTCTCGATGATGGAGGTGGTGGACTGCCCGGGCGTGAGCGGGATGACGACGACGTCGCCGCCGCGCGCCCGCACCTCCGGCGCGCCGACGATCGTGTCCTCCCGGTAGTCCCCGCCCTTCACGATCACGTCCGGCTGCAGCCAGCGCACCAGCTCCAGCGGCGTGTCCTCGGCGAACACGACGACTGCGTCGACCGCCGCCAGCGCGGCGAGCACGTATGCGCGCTCCGCCTCGGAGCGCACGGGACGCTCGGGACCCTTGAGCCGGCGCACCGACGCATCGGCATTGAGCCCGACGACGAGCGCATCGCCCTGTCGCCGCGATCCCACGAGCACGTCGATGTGCCCGGGATGCAGCAGGTCGAACACGCCATTGGTGAAGACGAGCCGGCCGCGCTGCGTCGCGCGCCACGCGCGCGCCTCGTCCCACCCCATGATCTTGCGCGCCGGATCGAACGCGAGCTCGACGACGGGGCTCACCACTGTGAGGTCGCTCCCTCGATGATGTCGGCGATGACCTCCTCGATCGCCTGCCTGCGACCGGCCGCCTCGGCCTGCTCGGAGTACTCGCCCTTCGCCGTGAGCCCCTTCTTCTCCCAGAGCGTGCGACCGCTCGCCTGATCGATGATCGCCACGTCGACGACCAGCTGCAGCTGGCGGCGCGCGGTCGTCGCCTGCGTGGGATCGGCGCTGAAGCCGATCGGCACGTCGATGTCGTACTTCACGATCGTCCCGCGCACGATCGCGTCGGCCTTCGCCTCGGACGCGTCGCGGAGGTTGAGGCGGTTCTGCAGCTCCCGGCGCATCGCCTCGAACAGCTCGCGCTGCAGCTCGGGCACGGGCGTGTCGTTCTCGAACGGCAGCACCGCCATCGTGCGCACGTGCGGCGGCAGCCCGCCGCCCTGGAACTTGTAGGGCGAGAAGCGACAGCCCTGCACGCCGACCGACGCGCCGAGGACGAGCGCGAGCGCCCAGCGGCGCGCGCGCATCACGCGCGAGGCCCGCGGACGCTCAGCGCGGCCAGATGGAAGCCGGGAAGCCATCGACGGACTCCGTACGTTGCACGTCGAGCGAGAGCCCGCGGCGCTCGCCCTCGTGTCGGTAGCGCACCACCGACGAGTCGCGCTGCATCCACTCCTGGATGCGCCCCCCGTCGATGCGCTCGAGGCGCGCGAGGCGCGCGCCGATGAAGGTCGCACGCCAGGTCGGATCACGTCCGACGTCGGCGCGCAGGGTGTCGCCGGACGCGCGCACGGTCGTGTCCGGGGCGGCCGGCAGCGCGAGGCGGCCGAGCGCCGCCCAGAGCAGCGGCGCGGGCGGGATGAGGCGTCGCACCATCTCGCCGCCGGGCGCCGTCACGCGGTCGCCGATCAGGATGGCGTAGCCGCCGCCGAGTCCACCGTCGACGAAGAAGTCGAGCCGGCCCGAGTCCGGCGACACGAGCCGCGCGACGCCCTCGCCGCGCGCGCTGAAGCCCTCCGCCTCATCGTAGCGCCAGCGGAAGACGACGCGCTGCGGCCGCGTGGACAGCGTCGTCGACGGGAGCGCGACCCTGGGCACCACGGCTCCGGCGAGCGGGCGCGCACGCGGTGCGCAGGATGCCGCTCCCGTGAGCGCCAGCGTCGCGAGCGCGATGGCGCGCGAGCGCGTCATGCGGACGCCTCCGACGCCGATCCGTCGGCCGCGGCGCGCTCGAGCAGCTCGCGCACGGCGGCGGGCATCGCCATCGTGCGTCCCTGGCGGTCGATCGCGATCAACCGCGTCGTCGCGCTCACGAGCCGCGCCCCGGTATCAGCCCTGGTCACGAGATACTCGAAGGTGACGGTGCGCGAGCGCACCTCGGTGCAGCGGGTCTCGACGCGAACCACGTCGTCGTACGTCGCGGCCGCGTGGAAGCGCATCTGCAGGTCGCTGACCGCGAGCCCGACGCCCTGCGCCTCCATGTCGCGGTAGCTCATGCCCGCCGCGCGGATCCAGTCGGTGCGGCCGACCTCGCACCAGGCGAGGTAGTTGGCATGGTACACCACCCCCATCTGGTCGGTTTCGGCGTAGCGGACGCGCAGCTCGGACGTGTGGACGCGGCTCACGGGAGGCGGGACGGTCGGGCGCGCCGGCGGCGCGCGTCGCGGGCAAGATCGCCGGAGCCAGGGGGCATTGTCCACCCGACCGCGACTTTGTGCGCTCCGGGCGGCGGGCTAGACTTGGGCGCGTGTCGCTACCCGCCCCCTGCTTCATCCTCGCCGACGTCCACCTGGGCGTCGCGCCACGCGAGACCGAGCGCGCGCTGATCGCGTTCCTGCGGTCGCTGCCCGGGCGCGCCGGCTCGCTCATGATCGACGGCGACCTGTTCGACTTCTGGTTCGAGTGGGGCACGGCCATCCCGCGGACCGGGTTCCGGGTGCTCGCGGCGCTCGCCGACGTGGTCGACGCCGGCGTGCCGGTGACGTGGGTCGCTGGAAACCACGACTGCTGGGGCGGCGACGTGCTGCGGCAGGACGTGGGCGTCACCTACCACTTCGGGCCCTGGATCGGGGACCTGGCCGGCTGGCGCGCGCGTGTGGAGCACGGCGACGGCCTGCGCGGGCGCGAGGACCGTGGCTATCGCGCGATCCGCCCGGTGCTGCGGCATCCGCTGTCCAAGGCGGCGTTTCGCCTGCTGCCCGTGGACGCGGCGAGCCGCCTCGCGACGGGCAGCTCGCAGGCGAGCCGCACGTACCGACCGCGCGACGACGGCCTCGGCATCCGGCGCGCCGGGATCGCGCGGCTCGAGTCGGACCCGCAGATCGAGCTGCTGGTGCTCGGCCACTCGCACGTCGCGGGCGTGGAGCGCGCGTCGACGGGCGGCGTGTACGCGAATCCGGGCTCGTGGCTCGACGCGCCGACCTACCTGCGCGTGGACGCGCGCGAGATCGCGCTCTGTCGCTGGGACGGATCAGCCGAGGGTGACCGTCTCGACGCGCTCGAGCGGCGCCCCGAGGAAGCGCTGCGCCATCCGTGAGAAGTGGTCCGGCGCGTCGCTGGCGATGAAGCGATGCCGCGGCGTCGTGCCAGCGGGCGCCGCGAGCCCGCGCGAGACCAGCACGCGCCCCGTCTCGGCCGCCGTCTCCTCGGCGCTGTCGATGAGGCGCACCGAGCGCCCGACCACCTCGCCGATGAGCGGCTTGAGGAGCGGGTAGTGCGTGCAGCCCAGCACCAGCGTGTCCATCGAGCGGTCGCGCAGCGCGTCGAGGTACTCGTGCGCGACGAGCCGCGTCGCCTCGTGCGACAGCCAGCCCTCCTCGACGAAGGGCACGAACAGCGGGCACGGTTGGCCAAGCACCGCGACGTCGTGCCGGAGCGCGCGGATGGCGCGCTCGTAGGCGCCGGACGCGATCGTCCCCATCGTCCCGATGACGCCCACCGTGCCGCCGCGCGACGCGCCCACCGCCGCGCGCGCCCCTGGCTCGACGACGCCGATCACCGGGAGCGGCTGCTCCGCGCGCAGCATGGGCAGCGCGTGCGCGGTCGCGGTGTTGCACGCGATCACGATCGCCTTCACCCCCTCACCGCGGAGGAACTCCGCGATCTCGTGGCTGTAGCGGCGCACGGTGTCGGGGCTCTTCGGGCCGTACGGCACGCGCGCGGTGTCGCCGAAGTAGACGATTGACTCCGTCGGCAGCTGGCGCATGATCTCGCGAGCGACCGTGAGCCCACCGATCCCCGAGTCGAACACGCCGATCGGCGCCGCCGGATGGTGCACGACGGGCGAGTCGGGCGGCTGCTGGGCGCTCATCGCCGGACGATCACCAGGACACGCTGACGCGCAGCATCGTGCCGTTGCGGCTGCGCTGCGCGCCCACCTGCGCGGGCAGGTCCCAGAGGTTCGCGGCGACGAACGCCTCGGCGCCCGCGATGAGATGGTTGAACGCGATCACGGCGAGCCAGTCCTCGAGATGCAGCCGGCGGGCGCGCACGAGATCGTTCGTGAACGGGCCCTCGCCGCGCACCGGACGCGTGGTCGGCAGCCCGGTCGCGGTGTCCACGGGATAGGAGAGCACGACGCTGTCGGCGCGGAACGCCTTCGCGGCGCGCAGGTCGTACGCCGACTTGGCGACCATCGTGATGGCCGCCAGCTCCACCGTCACGAAGAGCGCGCCGGCGGCCGGTCGATCGAGCCGCGCCTGTCCGAGCCCCGGCACCAGCAGCGACGAGAGGAACGCACGGCGCGGCGAGATGGGCGGCTCGAGCCCCGGGCGCGGCGCGACCGTGGCGCGAGCGCGCCGCGGACCGCGCGCGGAGTCGGTCGCGGTGCGCGCGGTGTCCTGGCGCGCGCGCGCCGAGTCGGGGCGCGGTCGCGCGGTGTCGCGCGGAGTCGCTGGCACCGGTGGCGTGGGCTGCTGCGCGCGTGCCGAGCCCGCGCCGATCGTCACCACGCTGGCGACGATGGCGAGAGTGCGACTGCGCGCGGCGCGATGCAGGAAGCGTGAGAGCGCGGGCACGAGGCTGAGCACGGGGAGTCGCCGCGGCGGGAGCCTGTGGGAATCGAACCGACCGGCGACGCCCGGCGCCACCCACCGGTTGTGAAGACGAGGCCCGCCACCAGGACCGATCAGCCCCCTCACGGCACGAGTCGCGCCCGAACGGCGCGCACGCCACTCGGCGCGCCACCGCGCGTAGAACGCGTGCGTCTCGCGCGGGCGTACCTCGCCGACGACCACCGCGCGGTCGACGCGGGAAACATACTCCGGTACCGTGCCGAGAGGCACGGCGACCAGCTGCTCGCGGGAGTCGGAGCGGAGACGGGCCCGCGTCTCAGCCGACGAGCGCGACGGCCTCGATCTCGACGCGCACGTTGCGCGGCAGGCCCGCGACGGCGACGGTGGAGCGCGCCGGGCGCGAGTCGCCGGTGACGCGCGCGTACACCGCGTTCACGGCCTGGAAGTCCGCCATGTCGGCGAGGAAGATCGTCGTCTTCACGACGCTCGCCCACGACGCGCCCGCGGCGTCGAGCACCGCGGTGAGGTTGCGCATCACCTGCTCCGCCTGCGCGCTGACGTCGCCCTCGACGATCTGCATCGTCGCCGGATCCAGCGCGATCTGCCCGGCCGTGAACACCATGCCGTTGGCGACGACGGCCTGCGAGTAGGGGCCGATTGCCTCGGGCGCCTGCGCGGTGTGGACGACGGTGAGACGCGGATCGGTCATCGGAGCGGTGGGCGAGGGTCGGATCGTGCGGCCGGAGCGCCGCGGCGGGATGTTAGTCCGCGCCCGGGGCGGCCGGTAGGCCGTAGAAGCGGCGGGCGTTCGCGGTCACCAGTCGCCCGACCTCGGCGACGTCCTGCCCGCGCGCGGCGGCCAGCCGCGCGACCGTGTGGCCGACCCACGCCGGCTCGTTCCGACGGCCGCGATGCGGGACGGGCGCGAGGTACGGCGCATCGGACTCCGCGAGAAGCCGGTCGTCGGGCACGAGCCGCAGCAGCGCGTCGTCGTCCCACCGCTTGAACGTGACGATGCCGCTGAACGACACGTGCCAGCCGACCGCGAGCGCCGCCTCGGCCAGGGCGTGCGAGCCCGTGTAGCAGTGCAGCACGCCACGGACGCCGGACCGGCCAGCCTCCTCGACCATCGCGCGCGTGTCGTCCTCCGCCTCGCGGGTGTGCACGACGACGGGCCGATCCAGCTCGGCGGCGAGGCGGAGCTGCGAGCCGAACGCGGCGCGCTGTGCGTCGCGCGGCGAGTGGTCGTAGTGATAGTCGAGCCCGCACTCGCCGACCGCGACCGCACCCCCCGCGACCTCGGCGCGAATGGCCGCGACGTCGCGTGCCGCGTCGAAATCGGCGGCGTCGTGCGGGTGGACGCCCGCCGTGAACCAGACGAAGCCCGGATGCCGTGCGGCGATGGCACGCGCGCGCGCGGCGGCCGCGAGCGACTCGCCGATGCTGACGATGCCGGCGGCGCCCGCCTCACGCGCGCGGCGCACGATCGCGTCGGCCTCGTCGCCGAAGGCGGGATCGCCCAGGTGCGCGTGGCTGTCGAAGAAGGGGGTCGTCATGCGAGCGACGGGAAGGGCGGATGCGACGACTCCCCGCGGCGGGGCCGCGGGGAGTCGGTCACGCGGCGCGGGCGCCGCGAGGAGAGCGTGCGGTCAGCGTGCGCCGACCGTCTGGCCGGGCTGCGACGCCGTGCGACCGGTGGACGCGGCCGACTTGGAGACGCCGGCGACCTCCGCGCGCGGATACTTGCGCTCGATCCAGAGGAGCAGCGGGCCGGCGACGTAGACGGAGCTGAACGTCGCGACGAAGATGCCGAACGCCATCACCCACGCGAACGGGCGAATCACCTCGCCCGCGAAGAGCAGCAGCGCGAGCGTCGCGGCGAGCGTGGTGGCGTGCGTCAGCACCGAGCGCGGCAGCGTCTCGTTGATCGCGCGGTTCAGCGTGTCGCGGAGCGGCTCCTTGCGCTTCTGGCGCAGGTCCTCGCGGACACGATCGAAGATGATGATCGTGTCGTTCATCGAGTAGCCGAGCAGCGTCAGGATCGCGGCGACGACCGTGAGGCTGACCTCGATGTGGAACAGCTTGATGAACGCGGCGGTCACGAGGATGTCGTGGCCCGTTGCGAGCACGGCCGCGAGACCGAAGCGCCACTCGAAGCGGATCGCCAGGTAGACCAGCGTGATGAGCGAGCCGAGGAGCACGGCGATGAGCGCGCCGCGCGAGAGCTCCTCACCGACGCGCGCGCCGACCGCCTCCGTGCGCACGATGCGCACGTTGCCGGCACCGTACTTCTGCTCGAGCGCGCCCTGGACCTGGCGGCCGACGCCCTCGGCGCCCGCGTTGGCCGTCTCGCCCTCGCCGCGCGCGCGCACCGTGTACTCAAGGGGCGAGCCGTACTGCTGGATCTCGGCACCGCGCGCGACGGTGTTCACCGTCTGCCGCAGCTGGCCGACGTCGGGCGGCTGCTTGAACTCGAGCTGCATCAGCGTGCCGCCGGTGAACTCGATGCTGTAGTTCAGCGACGGGTTCACCGCGTACGACGCGAGCCCGATGGCGATGAACGCGGCCGTGAGGCCGGCGGCCCAGCGCCACCACTTGATGAAGTCGAACTTCGTGTTGTGGAAGATGCGCAGCATGTCGGTGCGTCCCGCGGTCAGATGCTGAGGGCCTGCTGGGCGCGCGGGCTCCGCGACAGCCAGATGAGGAAGAACGTCCGCGTCACGAAGATCGCCGTGAACAGCGACGCCGCGATGCCGGCGATCAGCGTGACGGCGAAGCCGCGGACCGGGCCGGAGCCGTACTGGTAGAGCACCGCGCCCGTGAGGATCGTCGCCACGCTCGTGTCGACGATCGCGCTCATCGCATGGCGGAAGCCCTCGTCGACGGCGAGGCGCACCGTCTTGCCGCGATCCAACTCCTCGCGGATGCGCTCGAAGATCAGCACGTTCGCGTCGACGGCGATGCCGATCGTCAGCACGAGACCGGCGACGCCCGGGAGCGTCAGCGCCGCGTGGAAGCCCGCGAGGATCGCCAGCGTGAACAGCACGTACAGCGAGAGCGCCGACACCGCGAGCGCGCCCGAGATGCGGTAGTAGCCGACCATGATGACGATGATCAGCAGGACGGCGATCACCATGGCGGTGATGCCCTGCCGGATCGAGTCCTGGCCGAGGCTGGCGCCGATCTCACGCGTCTCCGCGACCTTGAGCGGCACCGGCAGCGCGCCGGCGTTCAGCACGATCGCGAGGTCCTGCGCGTCCTGCAGCGAGCCGCGGCCGAGCGTGATCTGGCCGCGGTTGCCGATGGCGCTCTGGATGACCGGCGCCGTGATGACGCGCTGGTCGAGCACGATCGCCATGAAGTCCTGGAGGTGCTTGCCCGTCTCGTTCTGGAAGCGGCGGCCGCCCTCGCGGCTGAGCTCGAACTGGACGAGGTTGCCCTCGGTCGGGTCCTGCGCCGGACGCGCCGACGTCAGGTACTCACCGGTGATGATCGGTCGCGAGTCGAGGACGTAGAGCGGGCGGTAGATCTGCCCGCCGGCCACGATCGAGTCGGCGCCCCAGCGCAGGATCTTGCCCGGCGGCAGCGCGCCCTGGATCTCGGGGAGGTCGAGCAGCGGCTGCAGACGACGGTAGTCGTCCTCGGCCACGATGTACTGGCCCGGATGGTTGCCCTGCTGGATGGCGCGCGAGAAGGCGCCCGCCGTGGACGCGCGACGGCCCGCGCTGTCCGTGCGGCCGGCCGAGTCGCGGCCCGCGGTGGTCGCGGCGACCGTCGTGTCGCGGCGCGCGCTGTCGGCGCCGAAGAGCGACGTCAGCCCCTTCTGGCCAGCGGCGGCAGCGGCCGTGTCGGCCGCGCCAGCGGCGGCGACCGTGGGCAGCTTCTGCGCGGCGACCGCGTCGAGGCGCGCCAGCGAGCGCTCGAGCGCCTGCGTCTCGTCGGCGATCTGGAACTCGAGGAACGCGGCCTTCTGCACGACGGCCTGCGCGCGGATCGGATCGTCCACGCCGGGCAGCTCGACGATGATGCGGTCGTCGCCGACCTTCTGCACGACGGGCTCGCTCACGCCCAGCTCGTCGATGCGGTTGCGCACGACGCGCAGCGCCCGGTCGAGCGCCTCCCCCTTGTTCGCCACGGCGCCCTTGGTCTCGTCGACCTCGAGCGTCAGGTGCATCCCGCCCTGCAGGTCCAGCCCCCGCTTGAGGGGCACGCGCCGGACCGTGTCGGTCACGAAGACGCCGTTGCGCTTCACGCGCTCGACGACGGTACGCGGAAAGAGCGCGAACACCGACGCCAGGACGAGCGCGCCGATGAGCAGCAGACGGTACTTCAGGTTCGACATGCGCCTGCGGACCGGGAGGGGTGGAGGGGGGACGTGCGGAGGGGGCGGAGCGAGGCGAAGCTCCGGAAACTCCGAAGGTTACCGGCCCCGGAGTGCGGAGTCAACGCGGGTCGGACACCAGCCGGAGGACCGGCCGGGAACGGCTCAGCGGGCGTCGGCGGCGGGTCGGGCGAGGACGCGCCGGGCGTGCTGCGCGTCGCGCCCGAGCTGCGCGACGAGAGCGTCTACCCCGTCGAAGCGCCGAGTGTCCCGCAGGCGCGCCACGAAATCGACGCCGACGGTCTGGCCGTACCAGTCGCCCTCGGCGTCGAACAGGTGCGCCTCGAGCGAGCGGGTCGCGTCCCCGAAGGTCGGCCGTGGCCCGAGGTTGAGCATGCCGCCGTAGGAGCCGCCGACCGTGTGGACGCGGACCGCGTAGACGCCTTCGGGCGGGAGCAGCTTCCGCGGGCTCGGCAGGGCGACGTTGAGCGTGGGATAGCCGAGGAGCCGGCCGCGCTGCTCGCCCTGCACCACCGTCCCGGTCGCCCCGTACGGGCGCCCCAGCCCGACCTCGGCGCGGTGGAGATCGCCGCCGGCGACGGCCCGGCGAATCGCGGTGGAGGAGACCGCGTGACCGTCGGCCGCGATGGGCTCGACCACCTCCACCCGGAAGCCGCGCGCGGCGCCCAGCTGCTGCAGCACGTGCACGTCGCCCGCGCGGCCGCGCCCGAAGCCGTGGTCGTGCCCGATGAACAGCTCGCGCATGCGCAGCCGATCGCGCAGCACGAGGTCCACGAACTGCGACGCCTCGTACGAGGCGAGCGTCCGCGTGAACGGCACGACCGCGACGTAGTCGACCCCACTCTCCGCCAGCGCCGCGAGCTTCTCGCGGCCGGGCGTGAGAAGGTGCGGCGCCACGTCCGGATTGACGATCTCCAGCGGGTGCGGCTCGAAGGTCACGAGCAGGCTGCGGAGACCGACCTCACGCGCACGCGCGGAGAGCCGCGCGAGCACGTCCTGGTGGCCGCGATGCACGCCGTCGAAGGAGCCGACCGTCGCGACCGTGCCACCCACGTCGGGCGGGAGCCACGACTCATCGTCGGCGCCGAGAAGCACGGGATCAGCCATGCAGCACCACGCGCGGCTGCCAGCGCTCCCCTGCCCGCTCCGCCAGCGCGACGAGCGCGCCCGACGGATTCGTGAGCGCGGCCCACGCGCCGTCCACGATCGCGTGCACCTGGATGCCCGCGAGGATGCGCCGCACATCGCCGTCGTCCAGCGTCTGCACGGGATGCTCGGGAAGCGCGTCGAGCGGTGCGCGCAGCACCGCACGGCCCTCGCGCACGTCGTCGAGCGAGGTGGCGTGCGCGACGTCGAACGCGCCGCTGTGAGCCCGCCGAAGCGCGGTGAGATGCGCGGCGCTCCCTGTGAGTCGCCCGAGGTCGCGCGCCAGCGAGCGGATGTACGTCCCGCCGCCGCACGTCACGCGCACGTCGGCCTCCACGTGCTCACCCGCGCGCCACGCCAGCAACTCCCAGCGGTCGACGCGCACGCGCGATGGGGCGAGCTCCACGGCGATCCCCTCCCGCGCGAGGTCGTACGCCCGCTTCCCCTGGACGCGCTTGGCCGAATACGCCGGCGGCACCTGGTCGAGCCACCCGGTGAGCGCGGGGATCGCCGCGCGCACGGCCTCCTCGGTGGCTGCGGGCGCCTCGCGCACGATCGACCCCAGCAGGTCCTCGGTGTCCGTCTCGGCACCGAAGCGGACCGTCGCCTCGTAGACCTTGGGATCGCCGCTGACGTGCGGGATGAGGCGCGTCGCGCGACCGGTCAGGACGACGAGCAGACCCGTCGCGAACGGGTCGAGCGTGCCCGCGTGGCCGACGCGGCGCTCGCCGGTCGCGCGCCGCACCACGTTCACGACGTCGTGCGACGTCACGCCCGCGGGCTTGTCGACGAGAAGAAGGCCGTCGGCCATCGACGTGCGACCGCCGCCCGTGCGATCAGCCGCGCACGTCGGGCGCGGAGGCGTCGCCGTTCGGCGCCTCGCTCGCAGTCGCGTCGGTCGCGGTCGCGTCGCTCGCGGTCGCGTCGCTGGCGGGCGCGTCGTCGTTCGTGGACGCGTCGCGCTCGCGGCGCACCTCCTCCAAGAGCGTCTCGATGCGCGCCGCGTAGCCGACGCTCGCGTCGGTCTTGAAGGAGAGCTCCGGCGCGACGCGCAGGCGCAGCGCGCGGCCGACGCGGCCGCGCAGGTGCGCGGCCACCGCCGTCAGCCCCGCGAGCGTCTCGTCGCGCTCCGCGTCGCTCCCCATGATGCTGACGAAGATCTTCGCGTGCCGCAGGTCGCGCGTGATGTCGACGCCGGTCACCGTGACCAGGCCGCGCACGCGCGGATCCTTCACGCCGTCGGCCAGGAAGCCGGCGACCTCCTCGCGGATCGCCTCGGCCACCCGATCGGGGCGTCGATTGTCGTAGGGCATGGTACCTCTCTAGAAGCAGTCGGCGCCCGGCGTCCGCCGCCCGCCCCGTCGATCGACGGAGCGAGCGCCGAGCGCCGAGCGCCGAGCGTGGTGCCGGATCAGGAGTTCGCGCTGCCCGACTGCAGGGTGCGCGCGACCTCCTCGGTGCGGTAGCACTCGATCACGTCGCCGACCTTGAGGTCGTTGAAGTTCTCGACGCCGATGCCGCACTCGAAGCCTTCCTTGACCTCCTTCACGTCGTCCTTGAAGCGGCGCAGCGAGCCCAGGTTGCCGTCGTAGATCTCGACGCCGTCGCGCACCACCCGCACCTTCGCGCCGCGCTGGAACGAGCCGCTGCGGACGTACGAGCCGGCGATCGCACCGATGCGCGGCACCTTGAAGACCTCGCGCACCTCGGCCTCGCCGAGGATGACCTCGCGCTGCTCCGGCTTGAGCATCCCCTCGAGGGCCGCCTTCACGTCGTTGACCGCCTCGTAGATGATGCGATAGAGCTTGATGTCGACGCCCTCGCGCTCGGCCGCCGTGCGCGCCTTGGTGTCCGGGCGCACGTGGAAGCCGATGATGATCGCGCCGGCCGCCTTCGCCAGCAGGATGTCGCCCTCGGTGATCGCACCGACGCCGCGCTGGATGATGTCGACGACGACCTCCTCGTTCGACAGCTGGCCGAGCGCGTCGGCGAGCGCCTCCGCCGGTCCTCCCTGGTCGGCCTTGATGAGCAGCTTCAGCGTGCGCTTCTCGCCCGCCGACGCCACGTTCATGAAGTCCTCGAGCGTGACCGCGCCCTTCGAGGTGCGGCGCGACTTGGCCTCGCGGTCCAGCCGCTCGCGGCGCTGCGCGATCTCGCGCGCCTGCGTCGCGTCCTCCACCACGATCAGCTGGTCGCCCGCCATCGGGACGCCCGTCAGACCGAGGATCTGCACCGGGATCGCCGGGCCGGCCGCCTTGACCTGCTTGCCGCGCTCGTCGAGCAGCGCGCGCACGCGGCCGGAGAACTGACCGACGATGAAGTCGTCGCCGACGCGGAGCGTGCCGCTCTGCACGAGCACCGTCGCGACCGGGCCCTTGCCCGGATCGAGCTGCGCCTCGACCACCGTGCCGGTCGCGCGCTTGTCGGCGTTCGCCTTCAGGTCGAGGATCTCGGCCTGCAGCACGAGCTGGTCGAGGAGGTCGGAGACGTTCGTGCCCTTCTTGGCCGAGATCTCGGTCGAGAGCACGTTGCCGCCGAACTCCTCCAGCACGACGTTGTGCTGCAGCAACTCCTGCTTGACCTTGCCCGGGTTCGCCTGCGGCAGGTCGATCTTGTTGATCGCCACCACCAGCGGCACGCCCGCGTTCTTCGCGTGCGAGATCGCCTCGATGGTCTGCGGCATCAGGCCGTCGTCCGCCGCCACGACCAGCACGACGATGTCGGTCACCTGCGCACCACGCGCACGCATGGCGGTGAACGCCTGGTGGCCCGGGGTGTCGAGGAAGGTGATGAACCGCTTGTCCGGCAGCGACACGTGGTACGCGCCGATGTGCTGCGTGATGCCGCCGGCCTCGCCGGCCACGACGTTCGCCTTGCGGATGTAGTCGAGCAGCGACGTCTTGCCGTGGTCGACGTGACCCATGATGGTCACGACGGGCGGCCGCGGCTGCAGGTCCTCCTCGGCGTCGACCGTCGTCTCCTCGCCGAAGTCCGCGAGGTACTCCTCCTCGCGCACGGCCTGGAAGCCGAACTCGCTGGCGATGAGCTCGATCTGGTCGAAGTCGAGGCGCTGGTTGATCGTGACCATCAGCCCCAGGTTCTTCAGGGCGAAGCCCACGATCTGCGTCGGCGAGATCTTGAGGATCTGCGCCAGGTCCGCGACGGTGATGAACTCGTTGACGCGGACCGTCGTGCGCTCGCGCTGCTCGTTGGCGGCGCGCAGCGCCTCCATCTCCTCCCGCGAGTCGCGCGCGTCGCGGCGCCCGCTGCCACGGCCGGCCGGCCCGCGCATGCCGTGCAGCGTGCGCGAGATGTTGTCGGCGACCGCCTGCTGGTCGACCGCGCCGCGCTTGCCCTTCTTGCCACCGCGGCCACGATCGCGCGCCCCGGCGCCGGCACCTGCGCCGGCGGTCCCGGTACCGGCGCCACCGCCACCGCCACCGCCGTACGGGCTGGCGAAGCCGCCCACGGGGCCACGGCCGCCGTCACGGCGGGTCTGGCCACCACCCGGCGCCGCGGAGGCCACGGGCGTCATGCCGCGCGGCGCACCAGGCGTCACGGGACGCGGGCGCGGCGCGCCGGGCGTGATCGGACGCGGACGCGGACCACCGGGGGCCGCGGTGCCGCCGGCCGGACCGGCGGCGGCGGGCGCCGGCGCCGGCGTCGACGGCGAGGCCGACGCGACCGGCCGCATGGCCGGCATCACCGGCTGCGGACGCGCCGGGGTCGGCTGCGCCGGCGCAGCGGGTGGCGCGCTCGGACGTGCGGGCGCCTGCGGAGCATCCGCCGCGGGCGCGGCAGGACGCTCGACCGGCGTCTCGACCGCGGGCGCCTCGGCCGCGACCGGCGCGGCGGGAGTCGGCACGGCGACGATGTCGCGCACCGGCGCGGCCTCGACGACGACCGGCTCGGGCGCGGGCGTGGGAGCGGGCGTCTCGGGCGCGACCGGGGCGGCGGGTGCCGCCGGAGCGGCGACGACCGGCGCCTCGACGACGGGCGCGGGCGTCCGCGGCTCCTCGACCGCCGGCGCGGGCGCCTCGGCGACGGGCGCCGGAGCGGCCTCCGCCGTCAGCACGCCCGCGTGGTCGTCGGCCGCGTCGGCGCTGCGCACGCGGCGGCGCACCGTGGTCGCGGGTGCGGCCTCGGCGACGGGAGCGGCCGCCGCGGCGGCCGGTTCGGCAGCGGCGCTGCGGCGACGACGCGGCGGCGGCGCCGGCGCGGCCGCCTGCGCGGCGCGCTCGGCCCGGGCGCGCTTCTCCCGCTCCCAGCGCGCGCGGATGCGCGAGACCTGGTCGTCGGTCAGCAGCGTCAGATGGGAGCGGACCGGGACGTCCATCTTCCGGAGAAGGTCGATGACCTCCTCCGTGGTGATCCCGAACTCGCCCGCCATGTCGTGCACACGAAGCTTGCTCAAACAATCCTCCTGATCCGCTCCCACCGGAGCACCGGCCGCACCCTGCGACTGGTCATCCGCCGGAGCGCGCCCCGCGAGGCGCGCCGTCCGCGCCGTCCCCCTGCAGGGACGGGCCGAGCATTCGTTGTATGCCTCGGGCGAGATTGGGGTCCGTCACGCCGACCACCGCCGTCGCCTCTCGTCCCACCGCGTGCCCCAACTCCATCGCGCCCGGTCCCTCCACGACCGGGATCCCCCGGGCGCGCAGGAGCGGCCGCACCTTCTCCTGGCTGTGGGGCGAGGCGTCCGGCGCGACCACCGCGAGGACCAGGGTCCCCTTCAGCGCCGCCTCGCGCACCCGATCCACTCCGACCACCGCCCCCCGTCCCCGGACTCCGAGGCCGAGTAGGCGCAGCAGCCGGTCCTGCATCGGCGTCTCCATCGTAGACCGCGTCGGGGGCTCCGCGCCACTGCGGCGCGACGCCCCCGACCCCGGATCAGCCGTCCTGCGGCTCCTCGGCGGCTCCCTCGGACTCGTCCTCCGTGGTGAGCTCGTCGATCATCTGGATCAGGCGATCCGCCTCGGCCGGGGCGATGCCCGGCAGCTTGAGGAAGTCGTCCCGCTCCAGATCGAGGATGTCGTTCAGCGTGCGGTACCCGCCCGCCTCCAGCACGGCGACGACCGCCGGATCGATCCCGGCGATGTCGCCCAGCGGCAGGTCCTCCACCTCGTCGTCGCCGCCGGCCGCGAAGAGCTGCTGCTCGCCGCCCTTCTCCAGCCACTCGCGGCTTGAGTAGAGGTCGATCTTCCAGCCCGTCAGCTCCGACGCCAGGCGCACGTTCTGGCCGTTGCGGCCGATCGCGAGCGAGAGCTGGTCCTCGTCCACGATCGCCTGGATGGTGCGCGAGCCGGCGTCGCTGAAGACGCGCGCGACCTTGGCAGGCGCCAGCGCCAGCTTGGCGAAGCGCTCCGGATCGGCCGACCAGGGCACGATGTCGATGCGCTCGCCGCCCAGCTCGTTCACGACGGCCTGCACGCGGGCGCCCTTGAGGCCCACGCAGGCGCCGACCGGATCGACCGCGTCGTCACGCGAGAAGACGGCGATCTTGGTGCGGCTGCCGACCTCGCGGGCGGCCGCGCGGATCTCGACGATGCCCTGCTGGATCTCGGGCACCTCCAGGCGGAAGAGCGCCTGCACGAACAGCGCGTCCGAGCGGCTGAGGATCAGGCGCGGGCCCTTGGGCGTGTCCTCGACGCGCTTGAGCACCGCGCGGATGGTCTCGCCCTGGTGATAGTGCTCGCGATGGTTCTGCTCGCGGTAGGGGATGATCGCCTCCGCCTCGCGGAACTTGTTGAGCATCACCACGAGCTTGCCGCGCTCGATCTGCTGCACCTCGCCGGAGAGGAGCTCGCCGACCTTGGTCGAGAACTCGTCCTTGATGCGGGTGCGCTCGCCCTCGCGGACGCGCTGCACGATGCGCTGCTTGGCGGCCTGCACGGCGGCGCGGCCGAACTCCGAGAAGGGAACCTCGCGCTCCAGCACGTCGCCGACCTGGAACTCGGCGTCCAGGGCGCGCGCCTCGTCGAGGGAGACCTCGCGGGCCGGGTCCTGCGGCTCCTCGACCACCGTGCGCAGCAGGACGACGCGGATCTGGCCCGTGTCGTCGTCGATGTCGACCTCGGCCTGAACGGTCGGGCCGTACTTCTTGGCGAGCGCGGCCAGAATGCCATCCTGCAGCAACGCGTACAGCTCGGTGCGATCGAGCTGCTTCGAGTTGGTCAACTCGCGAATCGCGGTGAGGATCTCAGCCGAAGCGACCATCCAGGACTCCTATTACCGATTCCAGTGGAACGCGAGCCGGGCCTGGCTGACCTCCGCCAGCCGGAGGCGGTGCTCCGCCCCGCGCTCGTCGCGGACGACCGCCACTTCCTCGCCAGCCTCGCCTTCGAGAGCGACGATCGTCACCTCCGCCTTCCCAGCGGGCAGCGACGGGGCCGTGACCACCGCCATCTGCCCTGCGAACTTCCGCCAGTCGGCCGGCCCGCGCAGCGGCCGTTCGATCCCTGGCGACGACACTTCCAGCACGTACTGCTCCCCGACCAGCCGCTCCGCCTCGAGTCGGGCCTCGACGGCCCGCGAGACGCGCGCGCAGTCGTCCACCGACACCCGCGCGCCGTCCCGCCGCTCGATGCGCAGGTCGAGCACGGGCCGGCTGCGCGACCCCCGGCGACGGAGGTCGAAGAGCTCGAACCCGAGGGCCTCGAGTTCCGCGGAGACTGCGGTTTCCAGCGCGTCGTGCACGGTCGGGTGGCGGCTAACGGCAACAAAAAATGTGGGGCACCCTCCCCCACATTCAACGGGCCGGTTTCCCGGCCGGAGCGCAATACTAAGGTAGACCGGGGGTTAGGTCGCGTCAAGTTGAACGGCCCGAGCCGACGGCGCGCTCATGACACGCGTGCCACGATCACGCCGAGCTGGCGCCCCGCGTCGCCGGCGCGGTGCGAGTAGAGCGTGGCCACGTCGCACCGCGTGCAGAGCGGCGTCGCGTGCAGGTCCCGCACGCCGAGGGCACGCGCCTGGTCGGCGAGCACCGCGTGCAGCGAGACCGGGGTCGGGCGATCGACCGCGCGGCCGGTGAGCTGGCCGTAGACGTCCGGGCTCACCTCGTAGCACGCGCCGCAGATTGCGGGGCCCAGCAGCACGCGCAGCTCCGCCGCGGCGAGGCCACGCGCCGCGAACGCGCGCACCGCGCTGCCGAGGATCCCCGCGACCGTGCCGCGCCACCCCGAGTGGAGCATCGCCACGGCGCCCGATGGGTGCGCGACGTAGGCCGGGACGCAGTCGGCCACGGACACCGCGAGCGCCGTCCCGCGCTCGACGGCCAGGTGTCCGTCCGCGTCGTGGCCGCGCAGCCATCCGGTCCAGCCGGCGACGTGCTCGATGACGTGTGCGCCATGTACCTGCCGCGCGGTCGCGAACCGGCCGCCGCCCGCGGGCGCGAGGTGGTGCTGCAGCGCGGACCAGCGGGCCATGACCTCGCCCATCGGCTCGTCCCCGCCGCTGACGAAGCTGCCCGCCGCGCGCGTGGTCACCAGCGCACGGACGCCCCACTCGGAGAAGACGTCGAACTCGAGGTACGGCGCGCCGCCGTCCGCGGGCCGCGCCGCCGCGTCGGCGACGCCCGCCTCCATTCCCACGTCCACGGTGCCGCCCGCGCTCACGGCGTGCGGCGGTCCCCGACGCGCTCGATCCTGGCGCCGAGCGCGTTGAGGCGCTCGTCGATGCGCTCGTAGCCGCGCTCGATCTGGCCGACGTTGTTGATGACGCTCGTGCCCTCCGCGCACAGCGCGGCCAGCAACATCGCCATGCCGGCGCGGATGTCGGGGCTCTCCAGCGTCGTGCCGCGCAGGCGGCTCGGCCCCGACACGATCGCGCGGTGCGGGTCGCAGAGCACGATGCGCGCGCCCATCCCGATTAGCTTGTCCACGAAGAACATCCGCGACTCGAACATCTTCTCGTGCATCATCACCATGCCGTGGCACTGCGTGGCGGTGACGATGGCGATCGACATGACGTCGGCCGGGAACGCGGGCCACGGCTGGTCGCTGATGGTCGGCACGTGGCCGCCGAGGTCCGACTGCACGAGCAGCGACTGGTCGCCCGGCACGATCAGGTCCTCGCCCTCGATGCGGCAGTCCACGCCGAGCCGCTCGAAGCCCATGAGCGTCGAGCGCAGGTGCTCGACGCCCGCGCGCTCGATGCGGATCTCGGACTTCGTGACGGCCGCGAGCCCGATGAAGGACCCGACCTCGATGTGATCGGGGCCGATGCGGTGCGTGGCGCTGCCGAGCTTCGTGCCGCCGTGGATCGTCAGCTGGTTGGTGCCGATGCCCTCGATGCGGCCGCCCAGGGCGACGAGGAAGTGCGCGAGGTCCTGCACGTGCGGCTCGCTGGCGGCGTTGCGCAGCACGGTCGTGCCCTGCGCGAGCACGGCCGCCATCATCGCGTTCTCGGTGCCGGTGACGCTCGGCTCGTCGAGGAAGACGTCGGCGCCGCGGAGCCCCTTGGGCGCGGACATGTCGATGACGTCCGTGAGGTCGTAGCGCGCGCCCAGCTGCTCCAGCGCCAGGAAGTGCGTGTCGAGCCGGCGACGCCCGATCACGTCCCCGCCCGGCGGCGGCAGCGTGACGCGCCCGCAGCGCCCGAGCAGCGGGCCCGCGAGCAGGATCGAGCCGCGGATCTTCTTCGACAGCTCGCGATCGAGCTCACCCGGCGTGACCGTCTTCGCGTGGATGTGCAGCGTGTTCCGCTCCTGCCACGAGATCGCGACGCCGAGCGAGCGCACCAGCTCCACGAGCGTCTCGATGTCGCGGATGCGCGGCACGTTCTCCAGCGTCACCGGATGCTCGGTGCAGAGCGCCGCGGCGACGATCGGGAGCGCCGCGTTCTTGTTGCCCGACGGCCGGATGGAGCCCGAGAGGCGGTTCCCGCCCTCGACGATGAACTGGACGGCCTGCGAGTGCGCGGCGGACATTGCGAGCGGGGAGCGGGGACGGAGCGGAAGCGACGCGGAGCGGGCCGCCTGCAACAAGACGCGCGCCACGAGGGCGCGCGTTCCTTGACGCGGCCCGACGCGCCCGGTACGATAGCCGCCCAACGCCTCGCGCCAAAGGGATGCAACTGCTCGTCGCCGTCATCAATCAGGAGTCGCGGATCGACGGGGTGCTCGCGGGGTTCGTGGAGCTGGGGATCACGGGCGCGACGATCCTCGAGAGTCGCGGGATGGGGCGGATGCTCCGGCGCGAGCTGCCCCTGTTCGCCGGGCTGGAGAGCCTCGGCCAGACGACCCGCGCGCACAACCAGACCATCCTCTGCGTGCTCGACGACGCCAAGGCGGACGCCGCGATCCGGATGATCCAGGACGTCTGCGGCGACCTCGCGGCGCCGGGCGTGGGCATCGTCTTCACCGTGCCGGTCGGGCGCGTCGTCGGCCTGGCGCCCGAGCTGGAGCGCTAGCGTGGTCCTCGCCACGCCCGGCGCCGTGCTGGCCCCTCGCTTGCACCGGCCTCGGCCAATGTCACGCCCGCCGGTCGCACGGCTGCGGGCGCGCCGCCACCGGGTGCCGTCCGCCCTCTCGCCTCTTCCTTCCCGATGCTGACCGCGTCCACGGCGCTCACCCGCGCCGGCGTGTGGCTCATCGCCCAGGTCCCGACCGTGGGCGACACGCTGATCATGAAGCAGGCGCCGATCGATCCCGGCTGGTTCGAGCGGACGACGCAGATCCTCGACGCGCTGCTCACGATCTCGTTCATCGCGCTCGCGGCGGCGGTGATCCCGGCCGCCTGGAACTTCCGGCAGAGCTACAAGAAGATCAGCGACCTGCTGGACCGCGTGTACGCCGACGTGAACCCGATCGCGCACCACGCCAGCCGTATCGCCGAGAACGTGGACTACGTCTCCACGGCGATCCGCGCCGACGTGCAGCGGGCGAGCGCGCTCGTGACGGACGCCGAGCGGCGGCTGCAGAAGGCGGTCGCGCGCGCGGAGACGCGGGCGCGCGAGCTGGAGGCGCTGATCGAGATCGCGCAGGAGGAGGCAGAGGAGACGTTCGTCACCGCGGCGGCGACGGTGCGAGGCGTGCGTGCGAGCGTGGCGTCGCTCGGCGCTGACCTCGGCGAGGCGATCGTGCCGCCGCGGCCGCCGCGGCGCCCAGCCGTGGCGGATGCGCCGCTGCTGGCGACGGGCGACGCGCTGGACGAGCTGGCGCTGGTGGAAGCGCGGCCGCTCGAGGAGGACCTGCTGGACGCCGGGCTGGACGACGGCCTGGACGATCTCCCGTACGACGAAGACGACTTCGAAGAGGACCTGACCGATGCCGAAGACGATTCCCGCGTCGCCGCGCGGGAGCAGCCGCGCGTCCGCCCGCGCCGTGGACCCCGCACTCGAGGATGAGTCGATGGACGAGGATCGCGAAGGCGTCGACCTGCTGATCGCCGCCCTGCTGGGCGCCGCCGTGGGCGCGGGCGTGGGCCTGCTGGCGTCGCGCGTGCTGGCGCCCGAGGAGCCGGCGATGGTGCGCGGCGCCCGCCGCGTGCACAAGACCGCGTCGCGCGCGTTCCGCGACGTGCCGAGCGTGCATGACGCATCGTCCGCGGTCAGCGGCTTCGTGTCGGCCGCACGGGACCGCGTCGAGGAGGCGATCGAGCGCGAGCTGCGGCAGATGCGGCGCGCGATGCGGCGCCGCCGGCGGGAGCTCGGCATCTGACGGACGCGCGCGCCCACCACCGGCTGCCGGTGCGGGTGCTGGGCTGCGCGGCGCTCGCCCTGCTCGCGGTGGCGCTGCTGCCGACCGACGCGTGGGCGTGGACGCCGGGCACGCACGTCTTCCTCGGCGAGGCGGTGCTGCGGTCGCTGCACCTCGTCCCCGACGCCGTCGCGGAGCTGCTGCGCGCCTTCCCGTACGACTTCCTGTACGGGTCGATCGCGGCCGACACGAGCATGGCGAAGAAGTACGCGCCGGTCGGGCGGCACTGCCACGCGTGGCACGTCGGGCAGGAGATCGCCGACCGCGCGCGCGACGAGCCGCTGCGCGCGTTCGCGCTCGGCTACCAGGCGCACCTGGCCGCGGACGCCGTCGCGCACAACTACTTCGTGCCGCGGCAGCTGGCCATCACGGCCAGCACCGCGGCGCTCGGGCACTCCTACTGGGAGAGCCGCTTCGAGACGCACCTGCCGGTGGGCGCGAGCCGGCGCGCCCGCGAGCTGATCCTGCGCGACCACGCGCGGTCGGACGACCACCTGGACCGCATCCTCAGCCCGACGATCTTCAGCACGCCCACCAACCGCCGCCTGTTCCGGGGGATGGTGCACGTCGCCGACAGCGAGTCGTGGCAGCGGGTGTTCCAGCTGGTGACCGAGAACAGTCGCTGGGACCTGCACGACGACGAGGTGGGACGCCACGTCGTGCGGTCGTTCGACTTCATCATCGACTGGCTGCGGCGCGGCGAGGGTTCGGAGGCGTTCCGCCTCGATCCGTCGGGCGACGAGCCGCTGCGGCAGGCCAAGCGCGTGCGGCGGATGGCGCTGCGCACCGGCGGCGAGTACGCCGCGCGCGCCGAGGCGGAGCGGCAGTTCGGGCTCCCCTCGTCGTCGCTGACCTACGCGGCGTCGCTGCCCAAGCCGCTGTTCACCGCCGCGCTTCGCGAGGCGTAGCGCGGCGCAGGGCGCGCGGGCCGCTCAGGCGCCCGCGCGCTCGACCAGGAGCTGGTTGACGCGCTTCGGGTCGGCGCTTCCCTTCGACGCCTTCATCACGAGGCCGACGAGGAAGCCCTGCAGCTTGCGGTCGCCGGCGGCAAAGCGGGCCGCCTCGTCGGGATGTGCCGCGAGCACGCCGTCCACCCAGGCGATCAGCTGCGCGTCGTCGCTGACCTGCAGCAGCCCCTCGCGCTCGGCCACGACCGCCGGCTCCTCGCCGGTGCGCGCCATGACCGCGAACACGCGCGCGGCCGCCGAGCGGCT
Source organism: Roseisolibacter agri (assembly GCF_030159095.1). Taxonomy (NCBI): domain Bacteria; kingdom Pseudomonadati; phylum Gemmatimonadota; class Gemmatimonadia; order Gemmatimonadales; family Gemmatimonadaceae; genus Roseisolibacter; species Roseisolibacter agri. The sequence continues at coordinate 740,300 of NZ_BRXS01000004.1, read as the reverse complement.
GACCGTGCCCCCGCGCACCATCCGCAGGAGCGCGCCGAGATCGAGCGGACGCACCGTGCGCGCGAAGTCGGCCAGCGTGCGGCCGCTGTCGTTGAGCGTCGAGAGCACGTCGCGCGTGACCCAGTTCGCCGCGGTCCTGCCGTCCTCCGCCGCGCGCGCGACCGCCTCGAAGTAGTCGGCGAGCGCGGGATCGGCCGAGAGGACCTCGGCGTCCTTCGTGGTGATGCCGAACTCGCTGCACAGACGAGCGCGACGGGCGGCAGGCAGCTCGGGGAGCGCGGCGCGCTGCTCGTCGATCCACTCCGCCGTCAGCACCAGCGGCGGCAGGTCCGGATCGGGGAAGTAGCGGTAGTCGTGGCTCCCCTCCTTCGAGCGCGCGGGGCGGACCTCGTTTCGCGCCGCGTCCCAGAGCATCGTCTGCTGCTCGACCCGGCCGCCCGCATCGATCAGCGCGCACTGGCGCGCGAACTCCACCTCGAGCGCCCGCTCGACGCTGGAGAAGGAGTTCATGTTCTTGATCTCGGTCTTGGTGCCGAGCTTCGTCTCGCCGTGCCGCCGGACGCTGATGTTCGCATCCACGCGCAGCGAGCCCTCCTCCATGTTCGCCTCGCTCGCGCCGACGTACTGCACGAGCTGCTTGAGCACGCGCAGGTACGCGCCCGCCTCGGCGCTGGAGCGCATGTCCGGCTCGCTGACGATCTCGGCCAGCGGGGTGCCCGCGCGATTGAGGTCGATGGCGCTGACGCCTGGATAGCGGTCGTGGACCGACTTGCCCGCGTCGTCCTCCAGGTGCACGCGCGTCACGCCGACGATGATCGGCGATCCGGCCTCCGTCTCGCCAATCACGACGTGCCCGCCGGTCGCCAGCGGCCGGTCGAACTGCGAGATCTGGTAGCCCTTCGGCATGTCCGGATAGAAGTAGTTCTTCCGGGCGAAGACCGAGACCTGGTGCACCGTGCACCCCAGCGCGAGCGCGGCCCGCGCGCCCAGCTCCACGGCGCGCGCGTTGAGCACGGGCAGCGCGCCCGGAAGGCCGAGGCAGACGGGGCACGTGTTGGCGTTCGGCGCGTCACCGAAGCTCGTGGCGCAGCTGCAGAACGCCTTGGTCGCGGTGTCGAGCTGCACGTGCACCTCGAGGCCGACGACCATCTCGTAGCGCTCGCGCCAGTCGACGCGCGTGCTCTCGGCGGCGGTCACGTGTGCGCCTCCGCGCCGAGCGACGCCTCCAGCGCGTAGGCCGCGCGCAGCATGGCCGCCTCGCCGAAGTGCGGCGCCAGCAGCTGGCCGCCCACCGGCAGGCCGTCCACGCGGCCGATCGGGAGGCTCATCGCGGGGATGCCGGTGAGGTTCGCGGTCGCCGTGAAGATGTCGCTGAGGTACATCTCGTAGGGATCGCTGACGGCGCCCAGCGGGAACGCGGGCGTCGGCGTCGTGGGCGTGAACAGCAGGTCCACCTTCTCGAACGCGTGCGCGAAGTCGCGGGCGATGAGCGCGCGCACCTCCTGCGCCTTCTTGTAGTACGCGTCGTAGTAGCCGGCCGACAGCACGTAGGTGCCGAGCAGGATGCGGCGCGTGACCTCGGGGCCGAAGCCGCCGGAGCGCGTGCGCTCGTAGGTCTCGCGCAGGCCGTCACCTGCCACCCGGCGGCCGAATCGGACCCCATCGAAGCGCGCGAGGTTGCTCGACGCCTCCGCCGGCGCGACGATGTAGTAGACGGCGATCGCGAGATCCGTGTGCGGCAGCGAGACGTCGTGGATCTCGGCGCCCAGTCGCCGCAGGTGCTCGACCACGGCGCGCGTGCGCCCGCCGATGCGCGCGTCCAGCGAGTGCGGGAAGTACTCCTTCGGGAGCCCGATCTTGAGCCCCGCGAGCGGCTGGCCGTCCGTGCCGGCGTTCGCCACGGCGCGGTACGACGGTACCTCGTGCTGCGCGGACGTCGCGTCGCGCGGGTCGTGGCCGGCGATGACCTGCAGCCCCAGCGCCGCGTCGTCCACCGTGCGGCCGAACACGCCCACCTGGTCCAGCGACGACGCGAAGGCGACGAGGCCGTAGCGGCTGACGCGCCCGTAGGTGGGCTTCACACCGACCACGCCGCAGAACGCCGCCGGCTGACGCACCGATCCACCCGTCTCGGAGCCGAGCGCGATGCGCACCGCGCCCGCGGCGACGGCGGCGGCGGAACCACCGGACGAGCCGCCCGGCACGCGCGCCGGATCGATCGGGTTGCGCGTGGGGCCGTACGCCGAGTGCTCCGTGGACGAGCCCATCGCAAACTCGTCCATGTTCGTCTTGCCGACGATCACCGCGCCGGCCGCGCGCAGGCGCGACACGACCGTCGCCTCAAACGGGCTGACGTAGCCATCGAGGATCCGGGAGCCGCAGGTCGTCGGCAGGTCGAGCGTGGCGATGTTGTCCTTCACGACGACGGGCACGCCGGCGAGCGGCATGTCGCCATCGCCCGCGGCGCGCCGCGCGTCGATCGCCTCGGCCTCGCGCACCGCGGCGGCGTCGTCGCTCCAGATGATCGCGTTCAGCCACGCGGGGCCGGCGTTCACCTCGGCGGCGCGGGCCTGGCTCGCGCGCACCGCGTCCACCGCCGTCGTGCGCCCCTCCGTCACCGCGTCGCGCAGCGCCGCGGCCGGCAGCGCGCCCGCCTCGCTGTGGCTCACGCGTCGCCCTCGTCGCCGGCCGTCGCGTCGAGCATGGCGTCGGGCGACGCCACGTGGGTCGCGAGCCGCGGCACGAGGAAGAAGCCGTCGCGCGTCTCCGGCGCGAACGCCTCGCGCGGCCGTGCGAGCGCGTCGGGCGCGCCGCCGTCGGCGCGCAGCGGCATGCCGCCCGCGCCGACACCCTCGACCGCCTGCACCACCGACGTGTTCACCTTCGAGAGCACGTCCATGTGGGCCAGGATGCCGTTCAGCTCCGCCACCAGCGCGGGCACGCGCTCGGGCTCGAGGCCGAGGCGCGCGAGCGCCGCGATGTGCCGCACGTCGTGCTCGGATACGGACATGCTACTCGATCTCGGGTTCGAGTTTGGCCTTCCCGACGACGAGCGTCTTGCGGCCGATCTCCTCGTCGTCGAAGTCGATGCGCACCTTCGCGTCGGGACCCGAGCCCGCCAGCTCGGCGATCGTGCCGGTGCCGAACTTCTCGTGGCGCACGCGCATCCCCTTCCCCAGCGCGACGCCCTCGCCGACCTCCTGCTCCGGCACGCCGCCCGGCCGCCGCTTCATGCTCGCGGGCATGCTGGTCGGCAGGTTCACGGGCGTGCCCGGGCGGCGGTTCGACGGCTTGTTGTCGATCCACGAGAAGTCGTCGCCGCCCTCGAAGCCCGTCTGCCCACCGCGCGCCGCGCGATCGTTGCCCGTCGAGCGCTCGCTGCGCGAGCCCCACGACGAGCTGCCCCACGAGCGGTCGCCACGCTCGCCGCGCCCACTGCCGCCGCCACCGCCGAGGCCCGACATGAACGCGCGGCCCGAGCTGCGCGCCTTGAGCGTCAGCTTCTTGTCGAACAGGCCAGGCGCCAACCCGTCGAGGAAACCCGACGGGCGCGACTGCATCTTCTCACCGTTGCGCAGGCGCTGCTCGGCGTGCGTGATGTAGAGCTTCTCCTCGGCGCGCGTGATGCCGACGTAGAAGAGGCGGCGCTCCTCCTCCAGCTGCTTCGGGTCGTCGTAGGCGCGCGCGAGCGGGAAGAGGCCGTCCTCCAGCCCCGTGATGAACACGACCGGGAACTCGAGGCCCTTCGCGTTGTGCATCGTCATCAGCGTGACGGCATCCGCGTTGGGATCGAGCGCGTCGACGCCGGCGACGAGCGTCGCCTTCTGCAGGAAGTGGTCGAGCGGCGTCAGCCCGACCTCGCCGCCGTCCTCGATCACCGTCTCGGCCGCGCCGTCGATGAGCGAGCGCACGTTCTCGCCGCGCTCCTGCCAGTCCGGTCCTTCGGCCTTGAGGTGGTCGCCGTACTTGATGGCGTCCACCAGCTCGCGCAGCAGCTCGTCCACCCCGACGTTCGGCGCCGCCGCGCGGAGCTTGTCGATGACGTTCACGAACTCCGCGAGCGCCGTGCGCGCCGCCGGGCGCAGCGACTCCCGCACCTCGGCGCTGCGCGCCGCCTCGAGCAGCGGGATGCCCATCGCGCCGGCGCGGGCCGCGATCTGGTCGACCGACGTGTCGCCGATGCCGCGCTTGGGCACGTTGACCACGCGTCGGAACGCCTCGCCGTCCGCCGGGTTGGCGATCAGCTTGAGGTACGCCATGAGGTCGCGGATCTCGCGCCGGTCGTAGAAGCGCACCGAGCCCACGAGCCGGTACGGATACGCTCGGCGGCGCAGCGCCTCTTCGAGCGAGCGGCTCTGCGCGTTGGTGCGGTAGAGGATCGCGAAGTGGCGCAGCACGCGGTTCTCGCCCGCGCGGCGGGCCGCGATCTCGTCGACGACGAAGTCCGCCTCGTCGCGGTCGTCGAGCGCGCCCACCAGCGATACGCGCTCACCCGCCGGCCGGGTCGCGCGCAACGTCTTCCCGCGACGCCCCGCGTTCTCGGCGATGACGACGTTCGCGAGCTCCAGCACGTTCGGCGTCGAGCGGTAGTTCTCCTCCAGCCGCACGACGGCCGCGCCCGGCCACGTCTTCTCGAAGTCGAGGATGTTGCGGATGTCGGCGCCGCGCCAGCCGTAGATCGACTGGTCGTCGTCACCCACCACCATGACGTTCCCCGTCTGCCCGCCCAGGAGCCGCACGAACTCGAACTGCACGTGGTTCGTGTCCTGGTACTCGTCCACCAGCAGGAAGCGGAAGCGGTGCTGGTAGCCCGCGAGCACGTGCGGGTGGGCGCGGAGGATCTCGACCGGGAGCGTGAGCAGGTCGTCGAACGTCACCGCGTTCGCCTGCCGCAGCGCGGGCTCGAGGTCGGGGTAGACCTTGGCGACCGTCTTCGTGAACGGGTCCATCGCCAGCTCGCCGTACTCCCTGGGCGAGACGAGCGCGTTCTTGGCGTCCGAGATGGCCGACAGGATCGACTTCGGCGCGACCTCCTTCGGCTGGATGCCGTGCTTCTCCATCACGCGCTTCACGGTGTTGAGCGCGTCGTCCTCGTCGTAGATGGTGAAGTTCGGCGTCCGTCCCATCAGGTGCGCGTGCGCCCGCAGGAGCCGCGCGCCGATGGCGTGGAAGGTCCCGGCCCACATCCCCTTCGGCTCGTAGCCGAGGAGGCGCGTGATGCGCTCGCGCATCTCGCCGGCGGCCTTGTTGGTGAAGGTCACCGCGAGGATCTGCATCGGGTCGACGCGGTGGTGCTCGACCAGGCGCGCGATGCGCGTGGTGAGGACGCGCGTCTTGCCGGAGCCCGCCCCGGCGAGCACGAGCGCAGGCCCTTCGAAGTGGAGGACGGCCTCGCGCTGGGCGGGATTGAGCCCGGCGAGCGGATCGCGGGCGGCCGCGCCCATCGGCGCGGCGGACGTGCTGGGGTGCGACGGCTGCATCACGACAAGATAACGTCGAAGGTCGCGCCACGGTCGCTCGGCACGAGCGCGATGCGGCCGCCGTGGTTCTCCTCGACGATGCGGCGCGCCAGCGAGAGGCCGATGCCCCAGCCGCGTTCCTTGGTGCTGAAGCCCGCGTCGAAGATGCGGCGCCGCAGCTTGGGCGGGATGCCCGGCCCGTCGTCGGCGACGCGGAGGCGCACGGTGCCGTCGTCCCTCCGCTCGACCATCACGTCGATCTTGCCGCCGCGGCCGGCCAGCGCGTCGACCGCGTTCTTCGTGAGCGCCTCCAGCACCCACTCCAGCAGCACGGCGTCGCCCTTCACGACCACCGGGTCGCGCGGCCGGTGCGCGCGCACGGTGACGGCGGCGCTCCGCGTGGGGACGCGGCGCTTGAAGTAGGCGACGATCCGGTCCACCAGCACGGCGACGTCCACGTCGTCGCGCTTCGGCTCGCGGCCGATGCGCTCGAAGCGGTGGGCGACGCGCTCCAGCCGCTCCAGATCGGCCTTCATGCTGTCGACGGCCGACTTCATCATCGGCTTCGCGTGCCGTCCCTGCTCGGTGACCTCGTCGTCCAGCAGGTCGATCCACCCGCTGAGGCTCGACAGCGGCGTCCCGAGCTGGTGCGCGCTCTCGCGCGCCATGCCCGCCCACACGTGCTCGCGCTCCGCGCGCCCGCGCACGACGAGCGCGTACACGCCGGCCAGCAGCAGCGCGCCCAGCAGCCCCGCCTGCAGCAGCGGGATGACGCGCAGCCCCTCGACGAGATCGCTGTAGCCGAAGTAGACGACCGTGCCCGTCTCGGGGTCCTGCACGGGCGTGTTCTGCTTCGCGAGCTGCGTGATGTAGGCGGGTATCCGCGGGTCGGTGAAGTCGCTCCCCCACGGCAGGTTCATCCCGCCCATCGCCTTGCCGTCGGCGCTGAGCTGCACCATCGGCACGCCGGACTGCTGCAGCTGGAAGATCACGTCCTGCAGCGCCGCCGCGGCCACCGCCGGATTCGAGTCCGCCTGCGCGCGGAAGACGCGCTGGAGGATGATCGTCTGCCGCCGCTCCGCGTCGCGGATCCGCGTGAGGACCCGCTGCGTGTAGACGACGTTCCACGCCACGAGCAGCACGATCCCGACGACCACCAGGACGACGGGCGCGCGGCGGCGCATCGTGAACTGCGAGCGCCAGGACCCGACGGCGAGCGTGCTCAGCGCGCCGCGGCCGCTTCGGCCGGACGCAGGACGTCCGTGCCCGCGTACGCGTGCAGCACCTCCGGCAGCGCCACGGACCCGTCGGGCTGCTGGTAGTGCTCCAGGATCGCCGCGATCACGCGCGGGAACGCGAGGCCCGACCCGTTGAGCGTGTGCACGAAGCGCGGCTTGTCCTTCGGCGCCGGGCGGTAGCGGATGTTCGCGCGCCGCGCCTGGAAGTCCGTGAACACGCTGCAGCTCGAGACCTCGAGCCACTTGTCGACGCCCGGCGCATAGACCTCGAGGTCGTACGTCTTGGCGCTCGAGAAGCCGGTGTCGCCCGCCGCCAGCAGCTTCACGCGGTACGGCAGCCCGAGGCGCTGCAGCATCGTCTCCGCGTGCCCGGTGAGCAGCTCCAGTTGCGCGGCCGAGTCCTCGGCGGTGCTGTAGCGCACCAGCTCCACCTTGTCGAACTGGTGGACCCGCTGGATGCCGCGCGTGTCCTTGCCCGCCGATCCGGCCTCGCGGCGGAAGCAGGGCGTGTACGCGGTGAAGCCCATCGGCAGCTGCGCCGCGTCGAGCACCTCGTCGCGGTACAGGTTCGTCACGGGCACCTCGGCCGTCGGGATCAGGAACAGGTCGTCGTCCCTGATCGCGTAGGCGTCGTCCTCGAACTTCGGCAGCTGGCCCGTGCCGGTCATCGACGCGCGGTTCACGATCGCCGGCGCCCAGACCTCCTCGTAGCCGTGCTCCGACGTGTGCACGTCGAGGAACCAGTTCATGAGCGCCCGCACCAGCCGCGCGCCCTGGCCGCGGTAGACCACGAAGCCCGAGCCGCTGACCTTCGCACCGCGCTCCAGGTCGAACAGGCCGAGCGCCGCGCCGACGTCCCAGTGCGGCTGCACGCCGTCGGGCGCGCGCGGCGTGCCCCACTCGCGCACGACGACGTTCGCGTCCTCGCCACCCTGCGGGACGTCTGGGAGCGGGACGTTCGGGATCTCCATCAGGATCGCGCGCAGCTCATCGTCCGCCGCGTTGGCGCGCGCCTCGAGCGCCGCGATCGACTCGCCCAGGGTGCGCCCCTGCGCGATCAGGTCGTCCGCGCTCTCGCCCGCCTTCTTGCGCCGCGCCACCTCGGCGCTGCTCGCGTTGCGGGCGGCCTTCTGCTCCTCGACCTGCTGGATGAGCGCGCGGCGCTCCTGCTCCAGCGTGGCCAGGCGGTCCAGCTGCGGGGCGAGCGCGTCGAGCGCCCCGCGGCGACGCATCGCGTCGCGGAGCAGGTCGGGCTGCTCGCGCACCAGCTTCAGGTCGTGCATGCTCAGTCGTCCGGGAGGCCGGCCTTGAGGGAGCGGAACCCGCAGTTCGGGTTGGTCCGCACGCGCAGGTGCGCGGCGCCGGTGGCGCGCGCCACGCTGTCGACGATCAGCTTCGCGTGCATCGGCGCGGTGGTACCGCAGTAGATGCCCTGCTGCGAGACGCCCTGCCCCTCGATCGCGATCACCTGGCCCACGGCGGCGACCTGCAGCGTGTCGAAGCGGTAGCCGCTCTTGGGCGCGGTCTCGAGCGCGTCGAAGCTTCCGGCGATCACCTGGAAGCCCGTGCGCGGCGAGCCGCCCGGCGGCGACGCGACGAGCGAGGCCGGATAGAGCAGCACACGCCCCTGCGCGTCGGTGTCGACCACCAGGTCGAAGTTCGGCACCACGCCACCGCGCAGGGTCGGGCGCACGACCGAGCGGCCGAACAGGTCGAGCCCGGACGGCAGCAGCGGCTGCGTGCTGCTGAACGGGAAGACGACGACCGTGTCGAGCGTCGTCTCCAGCGAGGCGCGGATCGCGAACGGGTCCTCGCCGCTGCAGGCGGCCGTGAGGGCCGCGGCGCCCGCGAGGACCAGCGTCGCGAGCAGGCGGGCCGGCGCGGCGGCGGGATGGGGCGCGGAACGGCGCGCGTCGGGCGAGGGCATCGAGGGCGGTGTGAAGCGGGAAGTCGCAGTGACTGCGAACGATACCCGGCCGCCGGGGCGGTTTCAACGGACGTGGCCGGCCGCGCCCCATCGCTTGACGCCCCTCCGGCGTTGCTGTTTCGTTCGCTCCTTCCCCGCGCCCGGCCGTACGCCGTGCGGCGCCGCGCCGCCCTTCCACCGCCACCCGATGCCGACGCTCCGCGACCTGATCGAGACCCTCCAGGCGCGCGCGGACGTCGCGGGCGCCGTCGTGCTCGGGCGCGACGGCCTCCTGGTGGACGCCGGTGGCTTGGACGCCGCCGACGCGGAGCACCTGGCCGCGGTGGCGCCGGGGATCGCGACCGCGGGCGACGCGATGGGCGCGGCGGCGAGCGACGGCCCCCTCTCCACCGCCGTGCTGGAGTTCGCGCACGGCCTCGCGGTGGTCTCGGTGCTCTCGCCCGACGTGCTGCTGGTGGTGCGCCTGGCGAAGGACGCCGAGCCGGGCGCGCTCGTCTACGAGCTCCGGCGCTCTCGCGCGCAGCTGGCCGCGCTGGTCTGAGCCCGCGTTCCCTACCTTCCGTGATGACCGAAACTCCGCCCGGCCGCACCGCGACGCGCCACGTGCTCGTCGCCGACGACGAGCCGCACATCGGGCGCATCATCAAGATGAAGCTCGAGCAGGGGCCGTTCCGGGTCTCGCTCGCGCATGACGGCCGCGAGGCGCTGGACCTGCTGGAGCGCGAGGGCGACGTGGACCTCGTGCTGCTCGATCTCATGATGCCGAACGTCAGCGGGCTGGACGTGCTGGCGCGGCTGCGCGCCAACGAGCGGTTCCGCGACGTGCCGTGCATCATCCTCACGGCCGCGGGTCAGGAGCAGCAGTACCGCGAGGCGATGGCGCTGGGCGCGACGGACTTCATGACGAAGCCGTTCAGCCCGAAGAAGCTGTACGCGCGCACCGCGGAGCTGGCGGGCGTGACGGACGTCGAGTCGGAGCAGTCGTGAGCGGAGCCGATCCGACCGCCGGCGCGTGGGCCGTGGTCCTCGCCGGCGGAGTGGGCTCGCGCTTCTGGCCGCTCAGCACCCCGACGCGCCCCAAGCAGCTCCTCCCGCTGGTGGACGGCGAGCCGCTGCTCGCGAACACGCTGGCGCGGCTGGCGCCGCTGGTCCCCGCCGCGCGCACGCTCGTGCTGACGAACGCGTCGCTCGTCGCGCCGATCCGCGCGCTGGCGCCCGAGCTGCCGGCCGAGAACGTGATCGCCGAGCCCGCGCCGGCGGGCACCGCAGCCGCGCTGGCGTGGGCGGCGCGCACCGTCGCGCGCCGCGGCGGCGACGACGCCGTGATGCTGTGCGTCCACGCCGACTGGGCGATCGGGGATCCCGACGGCTTCCGCGCCGCGCTGCGCGATGCAGCGCGCGCGGCCGCCGCGCATCGCAGCCTCGTCACGGTCGGCATCGTGCCGACGCGCGACGACCCGGGATTCGGCTACATCCAGCCCGACGCCGAGATCGAGCCGGGCGTGCACCGCGTGGCGCGCTTCGTCGAGAAGCCGACGCGCGAGCGCGCCGCGCGCATGCGCGCGGAGGGCTACCTGTGGAACTCGGGGATCTTCGTGTGGCGCGCGGGCGACTTCCTCGAGGAGCTGGACGCGCGCTGCCCCGAGGTGGCGCCGGCGCTGCGCGCGGTGTCCGACGCCGCCGACGACGCGAGCGCGATCGGCACCTTCTTCGCCGACGTCACGCCCGTGGCCGTGGACGTCGGCGTCATGGAGCGCAGCCCGCGCGTGCTCGTGCTGCCGGGGGACTTCGGGTGGGACGACGTCGGCACGTGGGGGGCGCTGGGCCGGGTGCGCGCGCTCGATGGCGCGGAGAACGCCACCAGCGGCGCGGTGCACCTGCTGGACGCGCACCGCAACGTGGTCCACGCGGATGGGAACGCCGTCGTGCTCTACGGGGTAGACGACCTGGTGGTGGTGGTGGGGCGCGGGCTCACGCTCGTGACCACCGTCGACCGTTCCAGCGACCTCAAGACCCTCCTCGACTCGCTCCCGCGCGAGCTCAAGCCCGGCGGTTGAGCCGATGTCTCCCCTGCACCTCTACGACGACGCGCGCGCGCGCACCTTCGAGCCGTTCGCGCTCACCCGTCCCGCGGGCGAGCTGCGCGCGGGCGCGCTGCTCGTGCGGCAGCGCTGGGAGCAGGCGCTGGCGCTGACGGCCGCCGGCTTCGTCGGCGCGCCGCACCTCGCGAGCTTCGAGGAGCTCGACGCGCCGGCCGCGAGCACCGACGTGCTCCCCGCGCGCGCGATCGTCGCCAACGCGCGCTTCGCGCCGGCGCTGGCCGTCGCGGACCCGGACGCCGACGTCTGGGCGTGCGACGGGCGCGTGGCCGCGGTGCGCCTGCGCGAGGCGCTGCCGGTCGACCGCCTGGCGGATGGCACCCTGGAGCTCGAGGCGCTGGCGGACCCGCAGGCGCGCACGGCGCCGATCCGCGGCTGGTGGATGCAGGAGGTGTGGGACTACGTCGGGCAGCTGACCACGATGCTCGCCGACGACCTGCCGGTGATCGGCCCCACGCTCCAGCCGATGTACCACGGCGCGACGGTCCTCGGCACGCACCCGGTGTTCGTGGAGGCGGGCGCGCACGTCGAGCCGTACGTCGTGCTGGACGCATCGGCCGGCGCGATCGTGATCCGCCGTGAGGCGACGGTGCAGGCGTTCACGCGCGTCGTCGGCCCGTGCTACGTCGGCCAGGCGTCGCTCGTCACGGCCGACAAGATCGCGGCCTGCGCGATCGGCGAGGTCGCGCGCGTGCACGGCGAGATCAGCACCAGCATCGTGCTCGGGCACTCGAACAAGGCGCACGACGGCTTCGTCGGCCACTCGTACCTGGGCCGCTGGGTCAACCTCGGCGCCGGCACGACGACGAGCAACCTGAAGAACACGTACGGCACCGTCGCGCTCTGGACGCCCGCCGGCGTGCGCGACACGGGGCTCCAGTTCCTCGGCACGCTGTTCGGCGATCACGCCAAGACGGGCATCGGGCTGCAGCTGAACACCGGTACGGTGCTCGGCGCCGGCGCCAACGTGTACGACCGCATGCCGCCCAAGGCCGTCGCGCCGTTCGCGTGGGGTGGCGCGGCGCCGTACGACACGTACGACGTCGACAAGTTCGTCGACGTCGCGGCGCGCGCGATGGCGCGGCGCCAGGTGACGCTCGGCGCGCGCGGCGCGGCGCAGCTGCGCGCGGCCCACGCGCGCGGCACGGGGCGCTGACCGTGCAGCTCTGGGTGCTCGGCAGCGGGAGCCGCGGCAACGCCGTGCTCCTCGAGAGCGACGGCCGCCGCCTGCTCGTGGACGCCGGCTTCGGCGTGCGCGAGCTGCAGACGCGGCTCGGGCGCATCGGCGTCGCGCCGCAGTCGATCGCGGCGTGCGTCGTCACGCACGAGCACACCGACCACGTGAAGGGCGCCACGCAGGCGGCGGCGAAGTGGGGCTGGGCGCTGCACGCGAGCGAGGGCACCATCGCCGCGCATCCGCCGCTCGCCACCGCGGGCACGACGGCGTTCCGCGCGGGCGACACGCTCGCGCTGCCCGGCTTCGCGGTCGAGACCGTGCGGACACCGCACGACGCGCGGGAGAGCGTGGCGCTGGTCGCGACCGGCACCGCCTGCGGCACACGCGCCGGCATCTGCTACGACCTCGGGCACGCGTCGGACGCGGTGCGCACGGCGATGCGCGCCGTCGACATGCTCGTGCTGGAGTCCAACCACGACAGCGACATGCTGCGCGCGGGCCCGTATCCGCCGTCCGTCAGCGCGCGCATCGCGGGCCGCAACGGGCATCTCAGCAACGCGGCCGCCGGCGCGCTGGCGCGGCAGCTCGCGTCGACGACGCTGCGGCACGTCGTGCTCGCGCACCTGAGCGAGAACTGCAACCTACCGCAGACCGCGGCGACCGCCGTGCGCGAGGCGCTCGCCACCACGCGCTTCCGCGGCGCGATCACGCCGGCCGCGCAGGACGCCGTCGTCGGACCGTTCGTCGCCAGCGCGGGGCGCGCCCGCGTGCGCGCCGAGCAGCTCTCGCTGGCCTTCTGACATGGAAAACTACCGTCGCCTGATCGAGAACAACCGGCGCTGGGTGGCCGAGCTCACGGCCGCCGATCCCGGCTACTTCTCGAACCTCGCGATCAAGCAGGAGCCGCAGTTCCTGTTCATCGGCTGCTCCGACAGCCGCGTGCCGGCGGAGCTGCTGACCGGGACGCACCCGGGCGAGCTGTTCGTGCACCGGAACGTGGCGAACCTCGTGCTGCCATCGGACCTGAACGCGATGTCGGTGCTGCAGTACGCCATCGAGGCGCTGCGCGTGGAGCACGTCATCGTCACCGGGCACTTCGAGTGCGGCGGCGTGCGCGCCGCGCTGGGCGACACGACGAACGGGCTCGTGGACCACTGGCTGAGCCACGTGCGCAACGTCGTGCGCTGGAACCAGCGCGAGCTGGACGCGATCACGGACGAGCGCGCGCGCTTCGACCGCGTGGTCGAGCTGAACGTGCTGGAGCAGATCTACCACCTGTCCGAGACGCCCGTCGTGCAGAAGGCGTGGCGGAAGGGGCGTCGCCCGATGCTGCACGGCCTCGTGTACGACATCCGCGAGGGCTACCTGCGCGAGCTCGTCACGGGGATCGACTCCGAGGAAGCCGCCGAGCGGCTGTCGAGCCGCCGCGCGCCGACCGCAGCCGCCGTCTAGCATCGCGCGTCCTGCAGAGCGCGTCGTGACGCGCTGAGCGGCAGCCCGGTGCGAGGTCTGCTGCCTCCGGCGTGTCGCAAGCGGGCACTCGCCTTGCGGTGCCGCAACCTGCCCCCGGCGTCCGGACGCCGGGGGCGTACCGTCCGGAGCCGCTCCCCGCGCCACTCGCATGCGCCGCCGCACGCGAGGGTCGAGCGGTCGAGCGCCTCGCCCATCCGCCGCGATCGCCGAAGCATGGCCTCTCGCGCTCGTCGGATCGCGGCTCACCGCACCGGTACGATGGAGGGACACCGCACATGCGCTCGTCTCGACCTCGCATCCTGCACGTCCCCACCGCCCTGCTGCTCCTGCTCGCCGGCGTGCCGGCCCGGGCGCAGCTGATCGACACGGGCACCCCGCCGACGGTGGCGAACTGGCCCATCTTCCCATTCGGGCGCGCCAGCGACGTCTCGTACGCGTCGCTCGGGCAGAGCTTCACCGTCCCGAGCGGGACGACGTTCACGCAGCTGAACGAGTTCGACTTCTGGCTGCGCGACAACACGATCACGGGCACGACGCCGTTCTACGCGTACCTCTTCGGGTGGGACCCGGCGACGCGGATGACCGGCGGCAGCTACCTGTTCCGCAGCACCGCGCAGAGCTACACGGGCGCGGCCACGCCCACCGAGTTCAGCTTCGTCACCGGTGGGATCAACCTCACCGCGGGCCAGACGTACCTCGCGGTGCTGAGCAGCGTCGAGTTCCCCGACGCACCGGTGGTCCTGCGGCCCGGCGCCACGCAGACGACGTCGTGGCCGAACGACACGTACGCGGGCGGCTCGTCGTTCGTCCGCAACGGGCCGTCGGGGCTGGCGACGCTGACGGGCGGCCCGTGGAGCCTCGCGGGTGGCACGGGGACGGACCTCGCCTTCCGCGCGACGTTCGCCGCGCCGGGCGGCGGTGGCACGTCGACCGTGCCCGAGCCGTCGTCGGCCGCGCTGCTGGCGGCGGGCCTGCTGGGCGTCGTGGCGGTCGCGCGGCGGCGTCGCACACGGTGACCCCGTCAGGTCCACGAACGACGACGGGGGCGCCGCATGCGCGGCGCCCCCGTCCTTCGTTCAGCTTCGCTCGGACTGGTGGGACTCTCAGTACATCCCGCCCATGCCGCCCGGCGCGCCACCCGCGGCGGCCGGCTTGTCCTCCTTCTTCTCGACGATCAGCGCCTCGGTCGTGAGGAGCAGACCCGAGATCGAGGCCGCGTTCTGCAGCGCCGTGCGCGTGACCTTGGTCGGGTCGATGACGCCGGCCTGCACGAGGTCCTCGTACGTGTCCGTGAGCGCGTTGTAGCCGTACGTCGCGCCCTGGGCCGTGCGCACCTTCTCGAGGACGATCGAGCCCTCCGCGCCGGCGTTCTGGACGATCATGCGGAGCGGCTCCTCGATCGCGCGGCGGATGATCTGCACGCCGATCTGCTCGTCGGTGTCGTCGAGCTTGAGGCCGTCCAGCGCGCGCTGCGCGCGCACCAGCGCCACGCCGCCGCCCGGGACGATGCCCTCCTCGACGGCCGCGCGGGTCGCGTGGAGCGCGTCCTCGACGCGGGCCTTCTTCTCCTTCATCTCGGCCTCGGTCGCGGCGCCGACGTTGATCACGGCGACACCACCGGCGAGCTTCGCGAGACGCTCCTGGAGCTTCTCCTTGTCGTAGTCCGACGTGCTCTTGTCGACCGCGGCGCGGATCTCCTTGATGCGGCCCTGGATCGAATCCTGGGTGCCGTGGCCGTCGATGATCGTCGTGTTGTCCTTGTCGACGACGATGCGCTTCGCGCGGCCGAGGTCCGTGAGGACCGCGTTCTCGAGCTTGAAGCCGACTTCCTCGGAGACGACCTGACCACCGGTGAGCGTCGCGATGTCCTGCAGCATCGCCTTGCGGCGGTCACCGAAGCCCGGGGCCTTCACGGCCGCGACGCGCAGCGTGCCGCGCAGCTTGTTGACGACGAGCGTGGCGAGCGCCTCGCCCTCGACGTCCTCGGCGATGATGAGCAGCGGACGGCCGGCCTGCGCGACCTTCTCCAGCACCGGGAGGAGGTCCTTCATCGACGAGACCTTCTTGTCGTGGATCAGGATGTACGCGTCCTCGAGGGCCGCCTCCATCTTGTCCGGGTCCGTCACGAAGTACGGCGAGAGGTAGCCGCGGTCGAACTGCATGCCGTCGACCGTCTCCAGCGTCGTCTCGAGGCCCTTCGCCTCCTCGACCGTGATGACGCCGTCCTTGCCGACCTTCTCCATCGCGTCGGCGATCAGCGAGCCGATCTCGGCGTCGTTGTTGGCCGAGATGCTGCCGACCTGCGCGATCTCCTTCTTGCCGGCCGTCGGGACCGAGATCTTCTTCAGCTCCTCGACGATCGCGGTGACGGCCTTGTCGATGCCGCGCTTGAGCGCCATCGGGTTGACGCCGGCCGTCACGTTCTTGAGGCCCTCGCGGAAGATGGCCTGGGCGAGGACGGTCGCCGTCGTCGTGCCGTCGCCGGCGTTGTCCGACGTCTTGGTCGCGACCTCCTTCACCATCTGCGCGCCCATGTTCTCGAGCGGATCGGACAGCTCGATCTCCTTGGCGACGGTGACGCCGTCCTTGGTCACCGTGGGGGCGCCGAACTTCTTGTCGATGACGACGTTCCGGCCCTTGGGGCCGAGCGTCACCTTGACCGCCTCGGCGAGCTGGTCGACGCCGCGCTTCAGGGCAGCGCGCGCGTCGGTGTTGAAGTGCAGTTCCTTCGCAGCCATGTCAGTACGTCCTCAGCGTGAGCTGATGGAGGGTTCGAAGAGTCCGACGGGAGAAACGGAAAAACCTGCGAGCGATCGAGTCGCGAGCGGCGCGGGGGCGCGGCTCAGCCGACGATCGCGAGGACGTCCGCCTCGCGGAGGATGAGGTACTGCTCGTTGTCGAGCGTGACCTCGGTGCCGCTGTACTTCCCGTAGAGCACCTTGTCGCCGACCTTCACGTCCATCGGCACGCGGTTGCCCTTGTCGTCGAACTTGCCGGGGCCGACGGCGATGATCTCCCCCTGCTGCGGCTTCTCCTTCGCCGTGTCGGGGATGTACAGCCCGCCGCGCATCTGCTCGGTCTCCTCGAGCGCGCGGACGACGACCCGATCGGCCAGGGGCTTCACGGCGACGGCGTTCTTGGTGGCCATTGCTTGCGCCTCTCCGAATTGGAAGTGGGTGGGTTATTAGCACTCACCCTCAGTGAGTGCCAACGGCGACGAACCTATGGTGCGCCCCGCAGGGCGTCAACCCCCGACGCGCCCTCCGCGCTCGGCCGTAAGTCGCTGTGGAATAAAGTCTTGCGCCAGTGCGGCCGCGCCGTTCCGACAGGCCGGTGCCCGCCCCGTTTGTCGTTGCGACAGCAGCACCCGGGGGCGGTCTGTCGTCGTGACAGTGCCCCTCTCGTTCGATTCGCGGTCAGTCCGCGAGCGTGATCGTCGCCTGCCGCAACCGGTGCTCGGCGCCGTCGGTGGCGGTCACCCGCAGCTCACCGGAGGGCGCGACCCCGCGCACGATGCCGGCCACCGGGGCCACGATCCGCCGGCCCGCCAGGGCATCGCGCGCGGCGTAGGCCGCCAGCTCCTCGGGCGAGAGGCCCCCGCGCGTCGCCGCGGCCTCGCGCAGCGCCGGGACGAGCGCCGAGAGCACCGCCAGCCGCGCCACGTGCGCGCGCAGTCCGCTCGTCTCCGGGAGGTCGGCGGGTGGGACCACGTTCAGCCCGACGCCGACGGCGACCCACTCCGGCTGCGCGTCGCGCCAGCGCGCCTCCACCAGCACGCCCGCCAGCTTCCGCCGCGCGATCTGGAGGTCGTTCGGCCACTTCACCTGCACCGCGTCGTCCGCGAAGGGTTGCACGGCGACCGCGGCCGCGAGCCCGAGGCGGAGCGAGAGCACCTCCAGCGCGCTCGCGTCGGCGGGCCGCTCCAGCAGCGTCATCCAGATGCCGGCGCCGGGTGCCGACACCCAGCGGCGCCCCGCGCGACCGCGCCCGCCGGTCTGCGCGTCCGCGATGACGAGCGTGCCCGCCGGCGCGCCCTCGGCCGCGAGCGCGTGGGCGACGTCCATCGTCGAGCCCACGCGCTCGAATGCGACGACGCGCGGGATGCCCAGATCGCCCGCGAGCGTCTCGGCGAGGACGCCGTCGTAGCGATCGGTCGCGCGGTCCACGCCGCTCAGCGCACGAACACGAAGAAGAAGGCCACGGCGAGCACGATGCGGTACCAGCCGTACGGCGCGAAGCCGCGCCCCTTCAGGAAGGCGAGGAACGTCTTCACCGCCAGCAGCGCGGTGATGAAGCTGACGACGAAGCCCATCGCGAGCTCGGGACCATGGCCGGCCAGGTCGCCGTAGCTCTTCAGCAGGTCGTAGCCGGTCGCCGCCGCCATCGTCGGGATGGCGAGGATGAACGAGAAGTCGACGATGGTGCGCTTCGGCACGCCGAGCAGCGTCCCGCCGACGATCGTGGCCGCGGAGCGCGAGACGCCCGGGATCATCGCCAGGCACTGGCACAGGCCGATCGCCAGCGCCTGCCCGTAGGTGATCGCGTCCAGGTCGGGCTCGCGCTCGTCGTCGCGCCACCGCCGGTCGAACAGCACGAGCACGATGCCGCCGACCAGCAGCGACGCGAGCACGACGCGCACGTTCCCGAGCAGGTAGCCCTTCACGATCTTGTAGACCGTGAGGCCGACGATCCCGGTCGGCAGGAACGCCACCGCCGCCTTCGTCAGCAGCTTGAAGTCCAGCAGCCGGCGCCAGTAGAGCAGCACGACGGCGAGGATCGCCCCGAGCTGCACGATGATCTCGAAGCTCTTCACGAACGGGCTGTCCTCGAGGCGCAGCAGCTCCGCCGTGAGGATCATGTGCGCCGTCGAGGAGATCGGCAGGAACTCGGTGATGCCCTCGACGATGCCGAGGATGAGCGCGTGCAGGAGCGTCATGCGGGGGACGGCGCGGGACGGGGCCAAAGCGACGCGCGCCGCCCCCGGACGGTGGGAGCGGCGTGCGGCGCGAAGTATAGCGAGAGCGGCCTCAATCCGACGGTGGGCCGTCCGCCTCGTCGCGGACCGCGGCCCCGGCGCCCACGGGCGCGGGCACGGCGGCGGGTGTCGGCACCGCGGGCATCCCCAGTGGGGTCGTGCGGCGGCTGGCGCGCTCGACGCGCACGGCCGGCTGCGGGCGCGAAGCGATCGCGCGCTCGTAGAGCGCCTCGTAGCGCGCGACGACCTTCTCCAGGGTGAAGCGCTCGCGCGCGTCGGCGGCGGCGGCCTCGCTCATCGCGCGCCACCGCTCGGGGTCGCGCAGGATCGCGATCGACGCCGTCGCCATCCCGTCCACGTCACCGACGTCGCACAGCGCGCCGGTCTCGCCGTCGCGCACCACCTCGGCCAGGCCGCCCGCGCGGCTCGCGACCACCGGCACACCCGACGACAGCGCCTCGAGCGCGCTGAGGCCGAACGACTCGCTGGCGCTGGGGAGGAGGAAGAGGTCCGCGCCCGCGAGCAGCGGCGCCACCGCCTCCAGCTTGCCGAGGAAGTGCACCTGACGCTCGACGCCGAGGGCGCGCGCCTCCTGCTCGGCGTCCACGCGCTCCGGGCCGTCGCCCACCATGAACAGCACGCTCGGCACCTCGGCGGTGACCTTCGCGAACGTGCGCACGACGTCGCGCACGCGCTTCACCGGGCGCATGTTCGACACGTGCATGATGACCTTGCGGCCGCGCGGCACGAGCCACGAGAGCGCCGGCGGATGCGCGGTCCGGTCGTAGACCGCCGGATCGACGAAGTTGTGGATCACCTCGACGTTGCAGCCCGTGCAGCCGAAGGCCGCCATCGTCTCGCGCCGCAGGTACTCCGACACCGCGGTCACGAAGTCCGAGCGCTCGATCGAGAACTTGGTGATCGCGTGGAACGACGGGTCCTGGCCGACGATCGTGATGTCGGTGCCGTGCAGCGTCGTCACCACCTGCACGTCGTCGCCCTTGTCGCGCAGCATCTCGCGCGCGATCCACGCGCTGGTGGCGTGCGGCAGCGCGTAGTGGCAGTGCAGCACGTCCAGCTCGTGCGCGCGCACCACCTCGTGCATGCGCACCGCGAGCGCGAGGTCGTACGGCGGGTACTCGAACAGCGGGTACCGGCCGACGTCCACCTCGTGGAAGAAGATCCGCGGGAGGAAGTTCGGCAGCCGGAACGGCTGCTGGTACGTGATGAAGTGCACCTCGTGGCCGCGCGCCGCGAGCGCGATCCCCAGCTCGGTCGCGACGGCGCCCGAGCCGCCGTAGGTGGGATAGCAGGTGATGCCGATCTTCACGCGTGCTCCTCGTCGAGGGGCGAAGGGCCGTCGCACCACCACGCGGCGGCGATGGCATCCGCGTCGGGGTCGTCCGGGTTCACCCGGAGAACGGCCGACGACGGCAGTTGGTGTCGGAACCAGGTGCGCTGGCGCTTGGCGTACTGCCGCGTCTCGATCACGACGAGCTCGCGGGTCTCCGCCAGCGTGAGCTCGCCCTGCAGGTGCCGGCGCACGGCGTCGTACCCCGACGCCTTCCAGGCGATCGCGTCGGGCGGGACACGGTCCATGAGCCTGCGCACCTCGTCCACCCAGTCGGCAGCGAGCATGGCGTCCGTCCGGCCGGCGATGCGGTCGGCGAGCACCGGCCCGGGATCGACCACGAGGTAGCGCAGCGCGTGGCGGGCCGGTCGCGCCGCGCGGGCGTGCCAGTCGCTCAGTCGGTGGCCCGTGAGCAGCGCGACCTCGAGCGCGCGCAGCAGCTGCGTGCGCTGCAGGTGCGCGCGCGCCGGATCGACCACGGCCACCCAGCGGCGCAGCTCGGACAGCGACAGGTTCTCGAGCCAGACCGCCAGCGCCTCGCGCCGCGACGCGTCCAGCGGCGGCTCCTCGAACAGCGGCTCGGCCAGCGCGCGCAGGTAGAAGCCCGTGCCGCCCACGAGCAGCGGCGCGCGCCCCATCGCTTCGGCCTCCGCGAGCCAGCCGTCGCACGCGTCCGCCCAGCGCGCCGCGGACCAGCGCTCGGTCGGCTCCGCCACGTCGACGCCGAAGTGCGGCACGCGCGCGAGCTCCTCCGCGCTCGGCTTCGCGGTCCCGACGTCGAAGCCGCGGTACAGCTGCCGCGAGTCCGCGCTGACGATCGCCGCGCCCACGCGCTCGGCCAGCCGCAGCGCGAGCGCCGACTTGCCGGCCGCCGTGGGCCCGCAGATCGCGCGCAGCACGCTCACGCCCGGCCGAACCGGCGTTCGAGCTCGTCCCAGCCGAGGTGCACGATCGTCGCGCGGCCGTGGACGTCGTGGGCGGGGAGCGTCGTGCGTGCGAGCGCGACGAACAGCGCGCGCATCTCGTCGGGCGAGAGCGCGTCGCCCGCCTTCACCGCCGCCTTGCACGCGACCGTCGCGGCCAGCCGCTCGTGGCGCGCGTGCGTCGACGCGTGCCGGTCGCCCGTCAGCGCGTCGAGCGTGTCGCGCAGGCACCGCTCGGCGTCGAAGCGCGGATGCGGCGTCGGCACCGCGTGCACCAGCAGCGACCCGCCGCCGAACGGCTCGACCTCGTAGCCGAGCTTCGTCAGCGCGTCGCGGTTGGCCTCGAACGCGTCGGCCTGCGCGGGGCTGAGGTGCAGCGTCAGCGGGAAGAGCAGTCGCTGCGACGGCGACTGGCCGCTCGCCATCGCGCCCAGGAAGCGCTCGTACAGCACGCGCTCGTGCGCCGAGTGCTGGTCGATGAGCACGACGCCCTCGTCGCGCTCGAACATCATGTACGTGCGCCGCAGCTGGACGAGCGGCGGCACGGACACCTCGTCCGCCGCGGCGTCGCGCGGGGCGGCGGGTGCGACTTCCGGCGTCTCCCACGGCAGCGGCGGCGCACCGTCCGGTGCGCCATCGAACGCGCGCGGATCGTGCGCATCGGCGGACGCCCTCTCCGTCGCGAACAGCCCTACCTCTGGCGTCGCGGAGATGTTCAGCGCCGAGAGGTCACGACCGCTGGCCTCCCACGGGTTGTGCGCGGGCGCCGTGCGCGGCATCAACCCGCCCGCGAACCACCCGCGCCCACCGACGTCGGCCGCGCTGTCGAGCGTGCCGAGCGCGCGCCGTACCGCACGCTCCACCGCGCGCTCGACGTTCCAGCGGTCGCCGAAGCGCACCTCGGCCTTCGCGGGATGCACGTTGACGTCCAGCTCCGCCGCCGGCAGCACGACGTCGAGGAAGAGCGACGGCCGCAGCCCCGCGGGGATCGTCGAGCGGTACGCCGCCTCGGCCGCCCGCACGAGCCCATTGTCGCGCACCGCGCGCCCGTTCACCGAGAGGAAGACGCGGCGGCCCGACGTGCCCACGTCGCCCGGCCGCTCGACGAGGCCCGTCACGCCGACCGCGCCCGCCACGTCCTCCACGTCGAGCAGCTCGTCGGCGTAGCGCGCGCCGTATACGGCGCCGAGCCGCGCGCGCAGCGACGGCGCGGCCGGCAGCGTGAGGCCCGGCTTCCCGTCGTGCGTCGCGTTGAGGCGCACGTCGCGGCGCGTGAGCGCCATCACGACCAGCACGTCGTTGATCGCACGCCACTCGCTGCGCGCGCTGCGCAGGAATTTCTGCCGCGCCGGCGTGTTGTAGAACAGCCGCGCGACGCTCACCGTGGTGCCGCGCCGGCGCGCCGCCTCCTCGACCTCCTGCACGCTGCCCGCGGCGGCGCGCACGCGCGTCCCCGCCCCGTCGCCGGGCGCCGTCACCAGCTCCAGCTGCGACACCGAGCAGATGGCCGGCAGCGCCTCGCCACGGAAGCCGAAGCTCGCGACGCCCACCAGCTCCTCGGCGCTGCGGATCTTGGAGGTCGCGTGGCGCGCGAGCGCGAGCACGGCGTCTTCGCGGCCCATCCCGCCGCCGTCGTCGCTGACGCGGATCAGCGCGCGCCCGCCCTCCTCGACGGTGACGTCGACCGCGGTGGCGCCGGCATCCAGCGCGTTCTCGACGAGCTCCTTGACGACGGACGCGGGCCGCTCGACCACCTCGCCGGCGGCGATCTGGTCGGCAACCGCTGGCGGAAGGACGGCGATGCGGGTCACGCGCGAAAGCTAACGCCCCGGGCGAGCCCGACGACGCCGTCGAAGGTCAGGGAGCCGCCAGCGGCACCAGGCGGTCCGCCTCGACCCATCCCTCGCGGTCGCCGTCGAGCCGCACGCGCGCCCACGCGTTCTGCCGCGCGACCACGCGCGCGACGTCGCTCACGTGCAGTGGCGCCGCCTGCTCGGCGCCGAGCGCGGGCTCGGCGCGCAGGGGGCCGTCGCGGCGCACGACGCCCAGGTCGCGCGCGATGGCGCGGTCGGACAGGTGCACCGAGACGGCGAGCATTCCCACCGCGGTCGCCGCCGCCGGCCACGCGAGCGTCGTCAGCGCGCGCGGCGCACGCGGGCGCAGGCGCATGAGGACCGAGGCGCCGGCGGCGAGCCAGCACAGGAGACCGGCGACGGCGGCCGCATCCGGCGGGATGGGCGGCACACCGCCGATCCAGCCGTCCTGCGCGGTGGGGAGCAGCTCCAGTCGATCGCGGACGTCGCTCGACAGCGGCGACAGGCGCAGCGCACGCTGCCAGCCGACCGTCGCGGCGACCGTGTCGCCCTGCACCCACGCGGTCGTGCCGAGGTTGGCCCACGCATCGGCGGCGCGCGGCGCGGACAGGACTGCCGCTTCGAAGGCCGCGCGCGCGTCGACGAGGCGGTCGGCGTGGTACGCCTGCACGCCGCGGTCGAACGCGCGCGCCGCGCCCGCGAGCCCGCTGTCGGGCCCCTCGACGTCCGGACGCTCGGCGCGCTGGCGCTGGAGCACCGTGAGGTCGGCCGCCGTGGTGTCCGCCACCGGCTGGCGAGCCGCGGCGTTCCCCGAGGTCGCGACCGCGCCCGTGAGCGCGCCGCCGATGAGCAGCACGAGCCCGAGCCGCGACGCGAGCGCACGGTCACCAGCGCGTCCGCGACCCGCGTCGGCCACCCCGCACCCTTCGGCGTCCAGGCGCTGGTAGGTCGTCCACGCCAGTCGGGCGAGGTCAACGTCGGGCGCGGGCGCCACGCCGTGCGCCACGCCGAATGCCGCGCGGTCGAGCGCGTGCAGCGCGTCGCCCGCGGCGCGCGCGCCCTCGACCGTGACGCCGCAGCGCCGCAGCCGGTGCACGAGCGTCGCGGGCGCCGCGAACGCGTCGGGGCCGAGCGCGAGGCGATCGCGCACGGCGGTCACGAAGGCGCGGCGGACGACATCGGGCGTGATGCGCGCCGAGGTGTCGGCCATCGTGCGCAGCCGGCGCGCGGGCGGCTCGGGCGTGCCCGCCGGACGGCGGGGCGTCCCGCGCAGCACCGAGACCACGAGCGCCGGCAGCGGCACCGCGGCGACCAGCAGCCAGAAGACCGGCTGCGACGGCAGCGGCGTGCGCGAGGGTCCGGTGAAGCGCTCGCGGATCGTCAGACGCGGCGCGCCCGTCGGGCGTCCCTCGGCGTCGGGCGCGCCGGCCAGGGTGCCGGGGAGCACGTGCAGCGTCAGCGCGGGCGAGAGCGCGACGTCGTAGCGCCGCGCCGACGGATCGAAGAACGCGTAGCGGATGGCCGGCACCTCGCGGTCGCCCGCGCCGCGCGGCGTGATGATCCAGTCGAACTCCTTCGCGCCGCGCACCGCGAGCGCCGAGGAGTCGAGCTCGACGCGCTCCTCGCCCTCGACGGCGGTGGCCCACGGGATCTGCAGCGTGGGGCGCGGCAGCAGCTTCACGTTGCCGCGGCCCTCCACGCGCAGCGTCAGCACCACCGGATCGCCGACGCGCGCAGCCGAGGAGTCGAGCCGCGCGGTCGCGCGCAGGTCGCCGACGGCTCCGGTCCAGTCGCCGGGCCGGCCCTCCGCGGGCGGCTCGATCGCCACGAGGCGCACGGCCTCGGACTTCGTCGAGAACGTCTCCTCGCGGCTGAAGAAGCCCGACGACTGCGGCAGCGAGTAGGTGAGCGACGCGGGCGGGATCAGCACGCGCCCCGGCGCGACCGGGAACACCGCGCGCTGGAAGACGTGCACGTCGAAGCGCCGCCCGTCGATGATGCGACCGCGCAGCGATGCGCGGCCGGCTGGCAGGTCGTAGGCGAGCAGCCCGCGCAGCTCCGGCGGCACGAACTCCGGGTTGCGGCGGAGCCGCTGCCGCACGTCGTCGTCCAGGAAGACGGCGATTTGGTAGGTCGCCTGCTGCCCGACGTAGACCGTGTCGGGCCCGACCTGCGCGTGGAACGCGATCCCCTGCCGCGAGGTGCGCGGCGTACGCTCGACGATCGACGGCGTCGCTGCCGGCTGCACCGGCGTGCGCACGCTGAGCGCCCAGTTGCGCGACCGCGCCGCGGTGGGACGCAGTCCGCGTCCCCCGACTTCCGCGACGAAAGGCGCGAACGCGTGCTTGCCGCGCACCCCTTCGGGGACCGCGAGCACGTAGCGCCACTCGACCACCTGCCAGGGCGCGCGGAGGTAGGTCCCGCCCGGCGGCGTCGAGTCCACCGCGGCCACGCGCATGCTGCTCAGCACGCGCATCGGCTCGAAGCTCGGCGGCACGAGCCGCACGTCGCGGCCGGCAGGCGCGGTGACCTCGACCTTCACCAGCACCGGGTCGCGCGGGGCGACCTCGGCCGGGGCACTCACCGCCACCGTCACCTGCGCCAGCCAGCGGAGCGCGAGGGCGGCGGCCGCGCTCAGCAGCGCCATGCCCCGCCTCCCACGCCGCTCCGCCCTGGCCTGCTGCCCACCATCGGTCGCTTCTCCCGCATGCGCGCAGTCTGCACCGTCGCACGCGTCCGCACCACCGCTCCCGCTGTTCGGAAGGCGTCCACGGCGCATCCGGCGGACGTCCCGCCGGTCACCAGTCCTTCCCGCCGGGCGGCGGCGGGGGCGGATTCTGCTTCTGGCGGCGCCCCTGCACGTCGCGCTCGTCGCGGGCGGCGGCGTTCAGCAGCTCCTCGGCCTGCCGCTGCCCAAGGCCGCCCGCCGGCTTCGGCTGCTGCTGCGGGGGCGCATCGGGCGGCGGGCTTCCCTGCGAATCGGACTGGCCGCCTCCGCCGCCTCCGCCGCCTCCGCCGCCGCTCTGCTCCTGCTTCTTCCGCAGCGCGAGCTCGTAGTTCCACTTGGCCTCCATGTCCCGCGGCCGCGCGATGAGCGCCCGCTTGTAGAGCGCGAGCGCGGCATCGAGGTCGCTGCGCGCGCTGTCGCCCTGCATCGCGAGCCCCTTCTCCAGGTGCGCGAGGCCGAGGTTGAAGTGCGCGCGCCAGCGCAGCTCGGGATCGCGCGCACGCCGCGCCTCGTCCAGCGGCGCGCGCGACGCATCGAGCGAGTCGGATGCGAGCAGCGCCGTCCCGAGGTTGTAGCGCGCCAGCGGCGACCCGCGCTGCGCCCGCTCGCGATACGTCGCGAGCGCGGCGGCCACGTCGCCGCGGCGGTACGCGAGCAGCGCCTGGTCGGCGTCCCTGCCGGCTAGCGGATTCGGCGTCGCGCACGCGCCCACGAGAACCGCCGAGGCGGCGGCGACCAGCGGCAGCCATGCGGCCGCGAGGACCGCGGACGCCTTCGCGGCGCGCGGCGCGGTGGCGTGTGGCGGCGCGTGGCGCATCGCCGGCATCAGGCGGCGGAGCGCAGCGCGCGACGGCACGCTGCGCGGACGGCGCGCGCCGAGCACCGTGTCGAGCACGAGGAGCAGGAGCGCGGGCGCGAGGAACCACTGGAAGCGCGGCACCAGGTCCTCGCCCGCGTCCAGCGACCGCCGCTGCGCGCGCAGCCCCGACAGCGCCGCGCGCACGCGCGCCGCCTTGTCGGTCGCCTCGGCCGGGATGAAGGTGCCACGCGCCGCCTGCGCGGCGGCCGCCAGCAGCGTCGGCGAGTAGCGCGTGACGACGATCGCGCCCTCGCTGTCGCGCTTCTCGCTCACGCTGTTCCCCTCGCGCACCGGGATCGTCGAGCCCGTCGTCGAGCCGAAACCCACCGTCACGAGGCTGATGCCCGCCTCCGCGGCCTCGCGCGCGGCGGCCTGCACGTCCTCCATCGGCTCGAACGCCTCGCCGTCACTCATGAGCACGATCGCGCGGTCGCTCCCCGACTTGCCCACCTGCAGCAGGTCGGTCGCCTGCCGGATGGCGCGGGCCAGCGAGCTGCCCGCCTGCCCCACGACCGACGGATCGAGGTTGTCGAGGAAGAGCGCGAGCGCGCCCTGGTCCGTCGTCAGCGGCGTGAGGATGTAGCTGCGCCCCGCGAACGCGATGAGCGCCGTGCGGTCGCCCGTCGACAGCGCGCGCAGCCGCCGCACCTCCTGCTTCAGGCGATCGAGACGGCTCGGCCGCTCGTCCTGCGCCAGCATCGACAGCGACGCGTCGAGCGCGAGCACGACGTCGATCCCCGACGAGTGCACGACGTTGCGTGCGAGCCCCCAGCGCGGCCCCGCGAGCGCGATGCCCGCCAGCAGCGCCGCCAGCCCGAGGCGCACGATGCGCCAGCGCACGCGCGTGTCGGCGACGTCGGGCGCGAGGCGCGCGATCAGCGCCTCCTCGCCCAGCCGCGCCGCGCGCACCTTCCGCCGGCGCGACCAGACGGTCAGCAGCACGACGACGAGCGCGGGCAGCAGCAGCGCCGCCGGCAGCAGCCACGGCGCCTGGAAGTAGCGGATCCAGCTCGCGTCCATCAGGCGGCCTCCGTCATGGCAGCGGCCCTCGCCACGCGAGCAGCAGCAGCTCCAGCGCGAGCGCGCCCAGCGCGACGCCCAGCGGCCAGCGGTACTCCTCGGTGAAGCGGACGTAGGTGCGGGACTTCACCGGCGTGCGCTCCAGCCGGTCGATCTGCTCGTAGATGCGCTGCAGCGCCTGCGCGTCGCGCGCGCGGAAGTAGCGGCCGCCCGTGGTGCGCGCGACGTCCGTGAGCAGCACCTCGTCGATCTTCACCGGGCGGTTCTCGTAGCGCAGCCCGTACAGCCCGCGGCCCACCGGCACGGGCGCCATCCCCTCGGTGCCGACGCCGATCGTGTAGATGCGGATCCCGAACTGCGCCGCCGCCTGCGCGGCCGTGCGCGGATCGATCGCGCCGCGGTTGCTCTCGCCGTCGGTCATGAGGATCATCACGCGCGAGCGGCCTGGCGCGCTGCGCAGCCGGTTCGCGGCGGTGACGATCGCGGTGCCGATCGCCGTGCCGTCCTCCAGCTGTCCCGACTGGATCGCGTCGACCGCCGCCAGCACGACCGGGTAGTCCGTCGTGAGCGGGACCTGCGTCAGCGCCTCCGCCGCGAACGGCACGATGGCGATCCGGTCGGACTGCCGATTGGTGACGAACTCCTTGATGCGCGCCTTCGCGACCTCCAGCCGGTTGTTGGGCTGGAAGTCCTCCGCGAGCATCGAGCTGGAGATGTCGAATGCGATGACGATGTCGATGCCCTCGGTGAGCGACGTCTCGGCGCGCGCGCCGGTGCGCGGCCGCGCGAGCGCGACGATGCACAGCGCGAGCGCGATCAGCCGCAGCGCCGAGAGCGCGCGCACGACGCCCTGCCCCGCGCGCGGGCCACGCGCGAGCACGCCCGCGCGCGAGAAGACGATCGCCCCGCGCCGGCGGCGCCGGCGCCACCACCAGAGCAGCGGCAGCAGCAGGAGCGCGAGCAGCACCCACGGCGCCGCGAAGTCGAGCCCCCCGAACGAGAGCGTCGAGGGGATGCGGTCCAGGAAGTCCTTCATGCGGCCCGGTCCTTCGACGCGTCCGGTCCCTTCCGGCTGCGCCGCCGCTGCTCCTCCTCGTACCGCCGCTGCGCCTCACGCTCCGCGCGGTCGCGCGCCTCGGCCTCCTCTCGCTCGCGCGCCTCGCGCTCGCGAATGCCCCGCTCCACTGCGTCGACGATCGCGCGCGCCTCGCGCCCCGCTTCCGTTGCCGACGCGGCCGCGATCGGCCACGCCGCGAACTTCACGAGGTCGGTCAGCTCCAGCAGCGCGCCGAGCCGCTCGTGCGGCACCTCCTCGCGCGTCGCGAGGGCGGCGCGCAGCTCGGTGCTGGTGCGCGACGGAACCGCCTCGTCCGGCAGCCGCGCCGCGAGGTAGTCCCGCAGGATCTCCTCAGCCAGCGCCGCGTGGCGGCCCGTCTCCCCCGACTCGACGAGCTGCATGCGATCGAGCCGCTCGAACGCGGCGAGCGCCGCGGCGTACGCGCCGTCGGGCCGCGCGGCCCCGCGGCGGTTGCGCCACCAGCGGCGCGCGAGCCAGAGCAGCAGCGCGAGGAGCGCCAGCAGCGCCAGCGCGAGCAGCAGCCACTTCAGCCACCAGAGCCCCGGGTCCGCGATCGGCTCGCGCGGCGGCTTGGGCACGCGCAGCGCGCTGTCGGCGGGGAGCACGCTGCGCACGTGGACGTTGAGCGCGGCGAGCGACACGGTGCGCGCCTGCCCGCCCACGTTGACCACGACGTTGCCGAGGTTGAGCGGCAGCGTGCCGACGTCCCAGGCGGCCAGCCGGTACGTCGCCGTGAACTCGCCCGAATCGGCCACCGCACGGTCGCGGCGCGGATCGAGCAGCTCCACGCCCGCGCCCGAGTCGGGTGCCGCGGGGAACGTGACCTGCGCGCCCGGCGGCGCCTGGATGCGCACGGTGACGACGAACGGATCGCCGACGGTCACCGTGTCCGGCGCCACCAGCGTGCCGAGTCGGACGCGCGGCGCGCTGCCCGCGGGCGCCTGCGCGCCGGCGGTCGGCGCCAGGAGCAGCGCGGCGAGCGCGCACCACACGAACCGCCGCATCGCGCTCACCGCTGCGCGCGCGTCTCCCGCGCGCGGAAGAACTTGAGTAGCGGCTCGACGTAGCCGGCGTCCGTGCGCACCGGCACCTCGTCGATCGCGAGGCGGCGCAGCAGCCGCTGGCGCGCCTCGCGGTCCTTCTGCACCTCCGCGTCGAAGGCGGCGCGCACGCGCGCATCGCTCGTGTCGACGTCCACCTCCTCCCCCGTCTCCGGGTCGACGAAGCGCGCCAGGCCGACGTCGGGCAGCGTCAGCTCGCCGGGATCCTCGACCGTCACCGCGACGACGTCGTGCCGCAGCGCGAGCCGCTTTAGCGGACGCTCAAGCGCGGGGTCCTCGAAGTCCGAGACGATGAAGACGATCGCCTTGTGCGACAGCAGGCGTCCGAGGTAGTCTGCGGCCGCCGCGACGCTCGTGCCCGTGCCCGCGGGCTCGGTCACCAGCAGGTCGCGCAGCAGGCGGAGCGCGTGACGGCGCCCCTTCCGCGGCCGCACGACGTGCTCCACGCGGTCGGTGAACAGCACCAGCCCCACGCGGTCGTTGTTGCGCACCGCGGCCAGCGCCAGCACCGCGGCCAGCTCGGTGGCCAGCTCGCTCTTGAAGCGGCGCGCGGTGCCGAAGCGCTCGGAGCCGGAGAGATCGACCGCGAGCATCACCGTCAGCTCGCGCTCCTCCTCGTACTGGCGCACGAACGGCCGCCGCATGCGCGCGGTGACGTTCCAGTCGATCGCGCGCACCTCGTCGCCGGGCTGGTACTCGCGCACCTCCGCGAACTCCATCCCCTGCCCCTTGAACACCGACTTGTACTCGCCCGCGAACAGCGAGTTGACGGGCCCGCGCGTGCGCAGCTCGATGAAGCGCACCTGCCGCAGCACCTCGGGCGGCACGGTGGGCGCGGAGCTCTCGGCGCGGGCGGCGCTCCCGTTCGCGGGCGTGGGCCCGGGACCCTCGGCCGCCGACTCACGGCGCCCCAGCACGCGCGCGGCCGAACGGGCGCGGTCAGACGCCGCGTCCGCCGGCACGGCCGCCGCCGACGCGGCGCCCGCGGTCTCGGCGCGTGCGCGGCGGCGGCGCAGCATCACGGGCTCTCCACCCGCTCCAGCACCCGCGCGACGATGTCGTCGCTCGTCACCTCCTCGGCGTCGGCCTCGAAGGAGGTGAGCACGCGGTGCCGCAGCACGTCGGGCGCGATCGCCTTCACGTCGTCAGGCGTCACGAAGGTGCGGCCGCGCAGGAAGGCGTGCGCGCGCGACGCCTGCGCGAGCGCGATCGTGGCGCGCGGGCTGGCGCCGAACTCGATCAGCGGCGCGACGTCGCCGAGCCCCGCCTCGGCGGGCGCGCGCGTGGCGTGCACGATCTCGACGATGTAGTCGACGATGCGCTCGTCCATGTACAGCTCCGCGATGCGGCGGCGCGCCTCGAGGATCTCGTCGGGCGTCGCGGTCGGCGTGATCGTGATCGGCTCGCCGCCCGCCATGCGCCGCATGATCTCCTTCTCCTCGTCGCGCGTCGGGTAGCCCACGCGGAGCTTCAGCATGAAGCGGTCGAGCTGGGCCTCGGGGAGCGGATACGTCCCCTCCTGCTCGATCGGGTTCTGCGTCGCCAGCACGAGGAACGGCTCGGCGAGCTTGAACGTCTGGCCGCCGATCGTGACCTGCTTCTCCTGCATCGCCTCCAGCAGCGCCGACTGCACCTTGGCGGGCGCGCGGTTGATCTCGTCGGCGAGGATGACGTTGGCGAAGATGGGCCCCTTCTTCACCGAGAACTGGCCCGTCGCCTGGTCGAACACCTGCGTGCCGACGACGTCGGCGGGCAGGAGGTCGGGCGTGAACTGGATGCGCTGGAAGCTGGTGCTGATGGTCTCCGCCAGCGTGCGCACCGTCAGCGTCTTCGCGAGGCCCGGTACGCCCTCGAGCAGCACGTGGCCGCCGGTCAGCAGGCCGATGAGCAGCCGCTCGACCATGTACTCCTGCCCGACTACGCGCCGGGCCACCTGCCGCACCACTCCCTGCACGAGCGCCGCGTCGGCCGAGGCGGCGGAGGCGGCCTGCGAGATCGTCGTCCCCACGAGTCGATTGCGCTGTCGGTGGATCGGCGCGCGACCCCGATGGCCGCGCGCCGCCCTTCACTGGTTCAAGAACGGGACCGCGAGGCGAGCCCGACCTATCCACGCGGCCCGAACGGCTCCGCTCGCCCCAGTACCCGACGTCCGCGCACAGGTTCGCGCGGACGGCTCGCGCTACTCGCCCCAGTCCTCGTAGTCGGCGCGGCGGTCGCGCGGCGCCGCGTGCACCAGGCCGTCGATGACCTTCATCTCCGTCACCGTCAGGGGACGCACGCTTCCCGGTGCGAGGCCACCCAGCTTCACCGGCCCGAACTGCACGCGGACCAGCCGCTCGACCTCGAGCCCGAGCGCCTCGCAGACGCGCCGGACCTCGCGCGTGCGGCCCTCGGTGATCGTGATCGCGAACTCGTAGCGGCGGTTGCCGAGCGGGCGCGAGTCGACGTCCGTCGGATGCACGACGCCGTCTTCCAGCTGCACGCCCTTGCGCGCCTGCCGCACCGCGGCCGCCGCGTTGCCGCGCACGGTCGCCACGTAGGTGCGCTCGACCTCGTGGCTCGGATGCGTGAGCCGGTGCGCGGCGTCGCCGTCCGTCGTCATCAGCAGCACGCCCTCCGTCATGTAGTCGAGGCGGCCCACGTAGGTCAGCCCCGCGATCTCCGGGACGAGATCGAACACCGTCGGCCGCCCCTGCGGATCCTTGCGCGTGGTGAGCGAGCCGGCCGGCTTGTGCAGCACCAGCCACTGCGCGGCCACGGGGCCCTTCACCGGCGCGCCGTCGAGCGTCACCGCGTCCTTCGCGGGATCGACCGTCTGGCCGAGCTGCGCCGGCCGGCCGTTCACGAGCACGCGCCCGGCCGCGATGAGCGTCTCCGCCTGCCGGCGCGACGACAGCCCCGCACGCGCGAGCACGCGCTGCAGGCGCATCGGACCCGTCGCGACGGCGGGCGTCGCCTTCTGCAGCGCGCGGGCGGCGCGCTCCTCGGACGACTGCGGGCGCGCCTTGCGGGCCGAGCTGCTTCCGGGCTTCCGGTCGCGCACGGGGCGCTGCGGACGCGAGGTGTCGCGCGTCTGCTCGCGCGTCTGCTCGCGCGCCGGCTCGCGCGCCGGCTCGCGCCGGACGTCAGGCCGCACCGTGCGCGTGCCGTCGGGCGCGACGTCGCGGACGATGGCGCGCGCGGGGCGCGACGTCGGACGCGACTCCTCGCGCGCCGGCGCGTGCTGCGGCACCGGGCGATCGAGCCCGCGAGCCTGCTCGCGGCGCGCCTGTCGCGACGGACCGCGGCCGGGCGCGCCCGCGGGCAGCTGCGGGCCACCGCGGCGCGCGGGCAGGTCGCCGCCACCGCGCGTGGTCGCCTCGGGGCGCAGGGGGCGCGCGGGCCGCCCCGAGGACGGGCGCGACTCGAACGCGCGCTCGTCGACCGCCGGTTCCGCCGGTCGCGGACGGCGCGGGATCGGGCGCTTGGGCGCCTTCTTCGCCTTCTCGCGCTCCTTCCAGGCGGCGGCGTCGCCACGCTCGGGGCGCGGCGCGCGCTCGGGACGGATCGGCTGCGCCGACCACGCGTCGCGCTCCGACGTCTCCGCACGCGGCGCGCGCGTCGGACGGTCGTAGCGCTCGCCGCGCGTCGGCTTCTCCGTCGGCGCGAACGCGCCGCGCGCAGGGCGCTCGTCGCGCGACGGACGCGCGGAGCGGGCGGGCCGCTCGTCGCGACCGCCGCGCGATGGCGCGCCACGCGACGGAGCGCCGCGGCCCTTCGCGCCGGCCGTCTTCGCGCCACGCGAGGGCGCGCCGCGCGATCCCGCCTTGCCTGCCGGCCGCGACCCGCGGTCGCGGCCGTTCGTCTCGCGCGGGGTCACGGGCGCGTCTCCATTCGGGTGGTCACAACGTGGTCAGGGCGCAATTACAGCGGCCGCGGATCGGCGCGCAGGGCGATCGCCAGCTCGTCGGCGCGCGGCAGCTCCTCCAGGTGGCGCAGCGCGAACTGCTCCAGGAAGGCGGACGTGGTGCCGTACAGCAGCGGACGGCCGAGTCCCTCCGAGCGCCCGACGATGTCGATCAGGCCGCGCTCCAGCAGCGCCTTCAGCACGCCGCCCACCGACACGCCGCGGATCTCCTCGACCTCGGCGCGGCCGATCGGCTGGCGGTACGCGATGATCGCGAGCGTCTCCAGCGACGCCGCGGAGAGGCGCTGCGGACGCTGCGCGAGCTGCGCGCGCTCGATCGCCTCGCTGTACTCGGCGCGCGTCAGCAGCTGCCAGCCGCCGCCCTGCTCGACCAGCTCGAACGAGTGGCCGGTCTCCGGGTCGTCGTAGTGCGCACGCAGCCCGTCGAGCGCCGCCTGCACGTCCTCGGGCGACGCCTCGGCGTCGAGGGCGCGCAGCTCGTCCAGGGGCACCGGACGGCTGCTCGCGAACAGCGCCGCTTCAAGCAGCTTCGCCAGCGGACTCACGCGTGATCTCCACGATCGCGAACGGTTTCGGTTGGGCGAGGCGCAGCTCGCCGAGCTTCGCCATCTCCAGCAGGGCGAGCAGGACGCTGAGGATCTGCCACGGCTCCGCGTCGGCGCCCACGACCTCGGTCCAGCGCGTGCGCGCGCGGAGCGCCAGCGCGCCGCGCACCGACGTGATCGCGCCCGCGACGTCCAGCGCGCGCTGCACCACGTCGTGCACGGTCGGCTCCTTGGCGACGCGCAGCACGCGGTCGACGGCCGACAGCAGCTCGGTCAGCGACAGCGCGAGCGGCGGCACGCCCGCCGGCAGCGCGGCCATCGGCGCGAACGACCCGCGCACGAAGCGGTCGCGGCGCTCCTCGCCCAGGCGGTCCAGGTGCTCGACGACCTCGCGGATCTGCTGGTACTCCAGCAGCCGGCGCACGAGCTCCGCGCGCGGGTCCTCCCAGCTCTCCTCGTCGCCGCTGCGCGGCAGCAGCAGCTGCGCCTTGATGCGCAGCAGGCGCGCGGCCATCTCGAGGTAGTCGGCCGCCTCGTCCAGCGCGAGGTGCTGGATGCGCGCCAGGAACTGCTCGGCGACGCGCGCGATCGGGATGTCGTAGACGTCCAGGCGCTCGTCGCGGATCAGCGACAGCAGGAGGTCGAGCGGGCCGGAGAACTCGGGCAGCTCGACGACGAACGTCGCCGGCGCGCCGGCCGTCGCGGCGTCCTGCGCCGCGCCCTGGGTGGTGGCGGGCGCGATCACAGGCCGCTGACCGGCAGGACGTACGGCGCGACCGTCTGCAGCGCCGCGCGGTTGATCGCGACGGCCGGCGAGAGCCAGGCCCGCAGCGCGCCCTGCCCCATCGAGAGGAAGAGCAGCAGGATCAGCATCCCGAAGCGGCCGAACTCCACGTAGCGGATCGCCCACGCGGGCGGCAGCAGGTACTTCGCGACGTGCGAGCCGTCGAGCGGCGGGATCGGCAGCAGGTTGAAGAACGTCAGCATCAGGTTGAACCAGATCCCGTGCCGCAGCATCTCCTGCAGGAGCGCGAGCGTCGACGTGGCGTCGGGCAGCGCGCGCCCGAGCAAGCCGAGGAGGACGATGAGGAGCGCGCAGACGAACGCGAGGACGAAGTTCGTCGCCACGCCGGCGAGCGACACGATGATGTCGCCGCGCTTGTAGTCGCGGTAGTTGCGCGGCTGGACCGGCACCGGCTTCGCGCCGCCGAAGATCGGCCCGCCCATGACTGCCAGCATGACCGGGAGGATCACGGTCATGAAGGGGTCGATGTGCTTGAGCGGGTTCCACGTCAGCCGCCCGAGCTGGTACGCGGTCGGGTCGCCCTGCTTGTAGGCGGCGTAGCCGTGGGCGTACTCGTGCGCGACCATCGAGAACAGCAGGACGGGTGCGACGAGGACGAGGGTGCGCAGGTCCACCGAGAACGGAAGCGGGAGGGACGGCGCGGGCGCGCCTGGACGCGGTCGGCGGCGCCGGGGATCGGCCGGGAGGCGCACGACCGGGCACACGAGGGGCGCGGACGGCGGCGGCAGCGCGGCGAAACCTAGTGGCGCCCCCAGGGCAAGTCAAAGCGACACACCGTGCAAACCCGTGTCGTGCCTTGACATGGGATACCGGGTGGGCTAGCCTTCGACGCTTCGCGCGACCTGCGCGCCACGTCTGTCATCTGCCTGAGAGTTCTCCAAAGTGCCGAACATCGCCTCCGCCAAGAAGAACATGCGGAAGTCGCGCGCTGCGGCTGTGCGCAACCGCGCGCAGCGCTCGGCGCTGCGGACCGCGCTCAAGAAGGCCCGCGCCGAGGGCGCGCCGGCCGACACGACCGCGCTCGCCGTGAGCCTGCTGGACCGCGCCGCCCGCAAGGGCCTGATCCACAAGAACAAGGCGGCGCGCCACAAGAGCCAGCTCGCCCGCAAGGCGGCGGCGGTCTGAGCGCCTGAGCGTCCAGCGCGAAGCGACGCGGGGCCGGTCCAGTGATGGACCGGCCCCGCGTCGCTTTCCCGGTCTGCGCCGGCCGCCTCAGAGGGCGGCCAGCTCGCCGCCACAGCGCTCGCAGTACCACTCGGTCGGGTAGTTCATCGCGCCGCACTCCTGGCAGCGGAGCGTCTTCTGGGTCGCGGTGCCCACGGCCGCGTCGTCCTGGCGCGCGGTCGGCACGCCGCGGGCGGCCTGCGTCAGCCCCTGCGCGGCGAAGCCGGTCGTCGGCGTCTCGCGGCCGGCGCTCTCGCCGACCATCAGCCCGTCGGTCGGCGTCGGGAAGCGCGGCGCGTCGGCGCTGCCGAAGCGGCCCGTCGGCCCGTCGGACGGCGCGACCCCCACGCCCGTGATCGCCGGCGTGCCCTGCGTCCCGGCGGACGCGGGCTCGGAGGCGGCCGGCGCGAGCGACTCGACCGGGACCGGCTCGGCAGGTGCCGCCACGGCCGGCTCGTCCTCGCGGCCGCGCACCTGCGTCACCAGCCCGCGCACGTCGGCCAGCTCGCTCCCGACGCCCTCCACCTCGCGCTCCAGCTCCGCGATCGCCTCCTCCACCTCGCGGTGCCGGCGCGCGCCCTCGTCCTCGTCGAACTCGCCCACGAGGGCACGCAGCTCGACCTCGGCCATCGCGTCGCGGCGCTCGCCCAGCGTGCGCGTCACCTCCTCGTGTCGCGACGCGAGGCGCGTCTCCTCGTCCTGCAGCGCCTGCAGGTGCGTGCGGAGCGCCTCGGCGGCCTTCTGGCGGCGGCCGTCGTAGTCCTGCCAGACGCGCTCGAAGACGTGCGCGGGCGTCGCGCTCCGCCGCGCCTCCAGGGTGCCGAGCCACGTCTCGAAGCGCGTGCGCTCCGCCACCAGTCCGCGGATCTCGTCCAGCGGGAGGGTCGTTCCGTCCGTCATCCTGCCTCCCCGCCGTCGAGCGGCGGTGCCGTGAATGCTGTCGTGGGTGCCGCCGGAGCCTGGAGCGCCGCGCGCTGTTCGTCCGTGAGGGGCGTCACGCGCCCGACCAGTCGTGCCGCGAGCAGTATGCGCGCCGCGTGCTCGAGGCTCTCCATGCGCCGGTGCGCCTCGTCGAGCGTCGCGCCGACCGTGGTCGCGCCGTGGTTCGCCAGCAGGAACGCGCTGTGGCCGGAAAGATAGGGCGCGAAGGCGGCCGCCGCCGCCGGGGTCCCCGGCGTGAAGTACGGCACGAGCGCCACGGCGCCCATCTGGCAGATCAGCTCGGGGAGCACGCCGTCGGGCAGCGTCTCGCCCGCCACCGCGAAGCCGGTCGCCGTCGGCGGATGGGCGTGCACCACCGCGCCCACGTCGGGCCGCGCGCGGTAGATCGCGAGGTGCATCGCCAGCTCGGAGCTCGCCTGCCCCGCGCCCGCCATCACGCGCCCCTCGAGGTCCACCTCGAGCAGGTCGGCCTCGGCGATGTCGACCTTCGCGCCGCCCGACGGCGTCACCAGCAGGCGGTCGGGGCCGAGCCGGACGGAGACGTTGCCGTCCGGCCCCGCGATCAGGCCCCGCTCCCACAGCCGGCGGCAGACGCGCACGATCGCCGCGCGCATCATCGCCGCGCGCTCGGCCGTCACGCCCGCGTCGCCTCCGCCGCCTCGCGGTACACGACGCGCCCGTCGACCACCGTGCAGACCGTGCGGCCGCGCAGCGTGCGCCCCGCGTACGGCGAGTTGCGTCCCTTCGAGTGGAAGCCCCTCGGATCGACGGTCCACGCGCGCGTCGGATCGAACACCGTCACGTCGGCCACCGAGCCGCGGCGCAGCGTGCCGCCCGGCAGGTTGAAGATGCGCGCGGGAGCGCACGCCATCTTGTCGACGAGCTGCGCGTACGTGAGGATCCCCGGCTCGACGAGCCACGTCACCAGCACCGCGAGCGCCGTCTCGAGGCCGACGATGCCGTTCGGCGCATCGGCGAACTCGCGCTCCTTCTCGTCGTAGTGGTGCGGCGCGTGGTCCGTCGCGACGACGTCGATCGTGCCGTCGCGCACCGCCTGCTGCAGCGCCTCGACGTCCTCCGGCGTGCGCAGCGGCGGATTCATCTTCGCGTTCGTGTCGTAGCCGTCGACCGCGTCCTCGGTGAGTGAGAGGTGGTGCGGGCACACCTCGGCCGTCACGTTGATGTTCCGCTCCTTCCCCCAGCGGATCAGCTCCACCGAGCCCTTCGTGCTCATGTGGCACAGGTGCACGTGCCCACCGGTGCGCCGCGCGAGCAGGATGTCGCGGATCGCCATGATCTCCTCGGCCTCGGCGGGGATGCCCTTGAGGCCGAGCTTCATCGACATCGCGCCCTCGTTCATCGCGCCGCCGTGCGCCAGCGTGGGATCCTCGCAGTGGTCCGCGACGGGGATGCCGAAGGTGCGCGCGTATTCCAGCGCGGTGCGCATCATCTGCGCGCTCACGACCGGCTTGCCGTCGTCGCTCACCGCGACCGCGCCGGCGCCCACCATCTCGCCGAACTCCGCCAGCGCCTCGCCCTTCTGACCGAGCGTGATCGCGCCGATCGGGTAGACGCGCGCCGCCGCGGCGCGCTTCGCCTGGCTGATGATGAAGCCGACGGCCGCCTGGTTGTCGGTCACCGGGTCGGTGTTCGGCATCGCGCAGACGGCGGTGAAGCCACCCGCCACCGCGGCGCGCGCGGCGGTGGCGATCGTCTCGACGTCCTCGCGCCCGGGCTCGCGCAGG
Source organism: Roseisolibacter agri (assembly GCF_030159095.1). NCBI lineage: Bacteria > Pseudomonadati > Gemmatimonadota > Gemmatimonadia > Gemmatimonadales > Gemmatimonadaceae > Roseisolibacter > Roseisolibacter agri. The sequence continues at coordinate 702,010 of NZ_BRXS01000004.1, read as the reverse complement.
TGGCAGTGCACGTCGACGAAGCCCGGCGACACGACGAGCCCCGCGCAGTCGACGATCTCGGCGTCGTCGGGGCGCGCGATGCGCTCGCCCGCGTGCTGGATCTTCCCGTCGACGAGCAGCACGTCGCCGACCGCGAGGTCGAGCTGCTGCGACGGGTCGAGCACGCGCCCGCCCGCGAGGAGGATGGGACGGCGGTCGGGCGCGCTCACGCGTCGCCTCCGCGGCCCTTGCCGGCGGACTTCGCCGCTTCGGCCAGCTCCGGCCGACCGCCGGCGAGGAGATAGAGGACTGCCATGCGCACGGCCACGCCGTTGGTCACCTGGTCGAGGATCACGCTGTGCGGCCCGTCGGCGACGTCGCTGTCGATCTCGACGCCGCGGTTCATGGGCCCCGGATGGAGGATGAGCATATCGCCCGGCGCGCGCTCGAGGCGCTCGCGCGTGACGCCGAACACGCGGTTGTACTCGCGCAGGCTGGGGATGTACCCCGCCTGCATGCGCTCGAGCTGCAGCCGCAGCACGTTCAGCGCCTCGGCCCACTCGATCGCCGCCTCGACGCGGTCGAACACCTCGACGCCCAGCTCGTCGATCGCATTGGGGAGCAGCGAGCGCGGGCCGCACACGCCCACCTGCGCGCCGAGCTTCTTCAGGCCCCAGATGTTCGAGCGCGCGACGCGCGAGTGCAGCACGTCGCCGACGATGCAGACGCGGCGCCCCTCGAGCGATCCGAAGCGGTGGCGCAGCGTCAGCAGGTCGAGCAGCCCCTGCGTTGGGTGCTCGTGCGTCCCGTCGCCGGCGTTGATGACGTTCGACTCGATGCGCTCGGCGAGGAACTGCGCGGCTCCCGACGAGCCGTGGCGCACGACGACCATGTCGATGCGCATCGCCTCGAGGTTGCGCGCCGTGTCGACCAGCGTCTCGCCCTTCGCCACGCTCGACCCGCTGGCCGCGATGCTCACCGTGTCGGCGCTCATGCGCTTCTCGGCGAACTCGAACGAGATGCGCGTGCGCGTGGACGCCTCGAAGAACAGGTTGACGACGGTCTGCCCGCGCAGCGTCGGCACCTTCTTGATCGCCCGCTCGCTGATCTCGCGGAACGGCTCGGCCGTGTCGAGGATCAGGCGGATCTGCTCGGGCGACAGCGGCTCCAGCGCCAGCAGGTCCTTGCCGAGCCGGGTCGCGCCGGTCACGCGTCCTCCGCGCCCGGCACGAGGATCACCGCGTCGCGGTCGTCGAGCTCCGTCACGAAGACGTCGACGTGGCCGCCGTCGGGCACCTCCAGCCGCTTGCCGACGATGTCGGGCTGGATGGGCAGCTCGCGTCCGCCGCGATCGACCAGCACCGCGAGCTGAATGCGCGCGGGGCGGCCGAAGTCCGCCAGCTCGTCGAGCGCGGCGCGCACGGTGCGTCCCGTGTACAGCACGTCGTCGACGATCACGACGCGCTTGCCGTCGATGTTCGCGGGAAGCGACGTGGGGCCGACGACGGGGCGCGGTCCCACGGTCTGCAGGTCGTCGCGGTAGAGCGTGATGTCGAGCGCCCCGCGCGGCACGTCCACGTTCTCGGCGTCGCGGATGGCGCGCATCAGCCGCTCGGCCAGCTGCACGCCGCGGCGCTGGATGCCGACGAGGATGAGGCCCTCGGTGCCCGCGTTCGCCTCGACGATCTCGTCGGCCATGCGCTTGACGGTGCGCTCCATGGCGCGCGCGTCGAGCACGACGGTGTGTTTGGGTGGCATGAGCGGCCAATATACACGGCCGCCCGACGCGACGGGGCGGCGGGCGGCCATGGGCTCGTGCGTACGGACAGGGTGGGATTCGAACCCACGAGACGCTTTTGACGTCTACACCGTTTCCAGCGGTGCGCCTTCGACCACTCGGCCACCTGTCCGGGGAGCCGCGGCCGGGCCGCGGCGGCGTGCGGAGCTGCGTCGATCGTTGTCGATCACTGACGAAAACGGTGGGAGCTTGATCGCTCAAGCCCCCACCGCGACGGACAGGGTGAGATTCGAACTCACGATACCGTTGCCGGTATGCCGGTTTTCGAGACCGGTGCCTTCAACCACTCGGCCACCTGTCCAGCAGCCGTGGAAATTAGCCGTCCCGGGTGGCGGTGTCAACGAGGCCAGCGGTGCCCCAGGAAGGCGTACGCCAGCGCACGTTGCCGGCCGCGGGACGCCTGACTTCCCGGAGCGCCCGGCACCCGTGAGCGCGGGCGAGACGCACCGGCGCGAGCACCGTCGCGGCGCGACAGCGCTCGAAGGTCCGCGCCGTCGCGCGCACGCGCATGATCGAGCGCCCGCTTCCGCGCGCGCGCCGCGCGCCAGCCCACAGGCCATGGGCAATTATCGCCCATGCGCGTTTCTCCGGGACGCATAAACATGGGTCTACGACCGCGCGATCGCGACCGCACTTCCCTGCTCATGCACGGCACTCCTCGCTGAGACACTCGAACACCCCAAGGAGGCACGCCATGATCAAGCGACTCGCTATGCTGCCCCTGTTCGCGCTCGCGCTGGCCGCCTGCAACGAGAGCACCCCCACGGGGCCGACTCCCACCTCCGGGCCTCGGTTCGTCGAGGCCACCTCGACCGAGCGAGACGGTGGGCTCCACTTCGTCGGTGTGCCCGACCTGACCGTCGAGACGGGCGACGGCGGTGTGTACCTGCAGTCGACGGGAGAAGTCGCGGGAGCAGGTAAGACGGCGACTGCACGGTTGTCGGCAGAGGTTTCGGTCCTGAGCGGCTGCCTCAACCGGGGCAGCAAGAATCAGGAGCCGAGTGGTCTGGACAGGTCGACCTCGCAGACGGCGGGTGAGGTGACGTTCAACACGCGCTCGGGCCGTGGCACCTTCACCGTCGAGACGGAGCCGGTGAGCGGTCGCAGCTGCCCCGATACCATGGACCCGGTTGTGATCAGCGCCACGTTCACGAACGTCGTCCTGACGGTGACGTCGAGCAGCAAGACGACGACCGCCTACTTCGAGGACATTTCCTGGCCGTGACGTCGAACGACAGGACGGCCGCCGCCTACTTCGCTGACGTTTCCATGTGATGTCAGCACGGGTGCTGGCGACGGCGGAAGGCGGTCGCGACCGCCCTCCGCCGTCGTCGGCGGCTGGGATAGGCGGCCGTTCGGACGCCGGACCATGCGCCGACACGTTCGGCGCGCCGGCTGACGGGCCGCACCCGAGACGCGACCCCGGACGCGTCTCCGTCCACCGGAGGATCGACGAGCAGCCGGAGCGCGCGCTCGTCGCTAAGCGCGGCCTGTTCGCCCCGTACGCCGCGCCGCGAAGAACGCGCGCAGCACGTCCCCACACTCCTCCTCCAGCACGCCGCCGCGCACCGCCGGGCGGTGGTTGAGCCGCGGGTGCCGCAGCACGTCGCCGACCGAGCCCGCCATCCCCGCCTTGTCGTCCCACGCGCCGAATACCACGCGATCGACGCGCGCGAGCACGAGCGCGCCCGCGCACATCGCGCACGGCTCCAGCGTGACGTAGAGCGTGCAGCCCGACAGTCGCCAGGCGCCCAGCGCGGCGGACGCCGCGCGCAGCGCCAGCACCTCCGCGTGCGCCGTCGCGTCCTGGTCGCGCACCGTGCGGTTCGCGGCGGCCGAGAGCACGACGCCGTCGCGCGCGACGACCGCGCCGACGGGCACGTCGCCGCCAGCGGCAGCCAGTCGGGCCTCGGCCATCGCGAGGCGCATCATCTCCTCGTCGGTCGCGTCGCTCATGCCGCAGGTCTAATCACGCGGCCGCTCCGGCGCGAGCGCGTCGCGCGTCGCGACTTGGCGCATCGCGGCGGCGCGCCGCTCCACCGCCGCCGGCAGCGCGAGCCCGTCGGCGATCGCGGCGATCGCCTCCGCGTCCCGCCACGCGCGCGTGAGCGGCGCCAGCTCCTCCTCCATCGCGCGCCGCTCCGCGTCCTCGACCATCGCCACCTCGAGGGCCAGCCGCTCGACCGCGGGCATGCGGTGCAGCGCGCCGAGGTTGCCCGGGGTCTCGTTCTTCGCGAAGGGATTCCGCTCGATCGCCTCGCCGCTCTCGAACGCCCGGCGCCGCGCCTCGAAGTCGCCGCCGCGCTCCCGCGACGCGCGGGCCAGCGCCAGCACCGACGCCGCCGCACCGCCGTGCGCCTCGATCCATCGCGATGCATCGACCGCGCGTCCGCGCAGGGCGCCGCGCCGGTTGATGCGCGCCAGCAGCGGGCGCAGCGCGTCCACCGCGGCATGGCCCTCGAGCGACAGCACGCCGTACCCGTGCTTCACGTGCAGGCGCCACGCGTCGGCGACGTCGGCCGGCTCCAGGTACAGCCCCGCGAACTCGGAGCGGAACACCTCGTACGTGCGTCCGTCCGGTCCCGGAATGCGCACCGGCCGCAGGCTCAGCCCCAGCCCACCGGCCTGCAGCGCGAGGATCGCGATCGCCGGATGGAGGAACGGGATGACCAGCTCCGGACGCACGCCGATGCCGGCGCCGACGCCCGCCACGGCCGCCGCCCCCACGGCGACGGTGCCGCCGGCCACCACGCCGGCGGTGCGCCAGAGCCGGCGCGCCAGCTCGCGGCCGTAGCGCCACGCCGTCAGCTCGCGCATCCGCGCTCTGCCCACGCGCACGAGCGTCAGCCCGCCCGCCACGCGCGCGAGCGCGATCTCGTCGGTCGCCGCCCGCACGCGCGCGTCGCGGAAGTGCCGCTCCGCCTCCTCCATCGCCTCCCATCGCTGCTCCAGCGGCGTGAGGTTCCACCGCGCGCAGTGCGGGCACACGACCCACAGCCGGCCGCGTGCCCCGTCGAACGCCAGCTGGCGCCCGACGGGGAACGACTCCATCACCGCGTTGTCGCCGAGCGCACGGTGACAGAACAGGCAGGCGGCGTACATGCGCGGGCGCGGGCGATCACACCCCCGCTGCCACCGCCGGCTCCTCCGCGCGCTCGAACACGAGCTGCCCGTTGCGCGCCGAGTCGGCGCGGATCCGGTCGCCCTCGGAGAAGCGGCCCTCGAGCACCGCCATCGCCAGCGGGTTCTGGAGCAGCCGCTGGATCGCGCGCTTCAGCGGCCGCGCGCCGAACGACGGGTCGTAGCCCTCGTTCACCAGCAGCCGGCGCGCGTTCGGCGTCAGCTCGAGCGTCAGCTTCTTCTCGCCCAGCAGGCGGCGCAGGCGCTCCAGCTGCAGGTCGATGATGCGGTCGATGTGCTCCTCGCCCAGCGGGTGGAAGATGATGATGTCGTCCACGCGGTTGAGGAACTCCGGGCGGAAGTGCTCGCGCAGCGCGCTCGACACCTCGGCCTCCACCAGCTCCCAGTTGTCGTCGGCGTGCTCCAGGATGTACGAGCTGCCGATGTTCGACGTCATGATGACGACCGTGTTGCGGAAGTCCACGGTGCGCCCCTGCGAGTCGGTGAGCCGCCCGTCGTCGAGGATCTGCAGCAGGATGTTGAACACGTCCTGGTGCGCCTTCTCGATCTCGTCGAACAGGATGACCGAGTAGGGGCGCCGCCGCACGGCCTCGGTGAGCTGGCCGCCCTCCTCGTAGCCGACGTAGCCCGGCGGCGCGCCGATGAGCCGCGCGACCGCGTGCTTCTCCATGTACTCCGACATGTCGATGCGCACGAGCGCGTGCTCGTCGTCGAACAGGAACTCCGCCAGCGCGCGCGCGGTCTCGGTCTTCCCGACCCCCGTGGGCCCGAGGAAGATGAAGGAGCCGATCGGCCGGTTGGGATCCTGCAGCCCAGCGCGGCTGCGGCGCACCGCGTTGGCGACCGCCTGCACCGCCTCCTGCTGCCCGATGACGCGCTTGCCCAGCTCCTCGTCGAGCTTCGTGAGGCGCGCGCGCTCGCTCTCCATCATCCGCGTGACCGGGATGCCGGTCCACTTCGCCACCACCTCGGCGATGTCGTCGGCCGTCACCTCCTCCTTCAGGAACTGCGGGCGCCCGCTGTTGCTCGCCAGCCGCCGCTCGGCTTCCTCCATCTGCCGCTGCAGCTCGGGGATGCGGCCGTAGGTGATCTCGGCGGCCCGCTGCAGGTCGCCCTGCCGCGTCGCCTGCTCGGCCTCGACGCGCGCCTGCTCGATCTGCTGCTTGATGGTGCCGACGGCGCCCAGCGTGTCCTTCTCCTGCTGCCACTGCGCCTTCATCGCCTGCGACCGCTCGCGCAGCTCGGCCAGCTCGCGCTCCAGCGACGCCAGGCGCTCGCGCGCGGCGGCGTCGGTCTCCTTCTTCAGCGCCGCCTGCTCGATCTGCAGCTGCACGATGCGCCGCTCCACCTCGTCGATCTCCTGCGGCATCGAGTCGATCTCGATGCGCAGGCGCGACGACGCCTCGTCCAGCAGGTCGATCGCCTTGTCGGGGAGGAAGCGGTCGCCGATGTAGCGGTGCGAGAGCGTCGCCGCGGCCACGACGGCGCCGTCGGTGATGCGCACGCCGTGGTGCGCCTCGTAGCGCTCCTTGAGGCCGCGGAGGATCGCGATCGTGCTCTCGACGCTCGGCTCGCCCACGTACACCGGCTGGAAGCGGCGCTCGAGCGCGGCGTCCTTCTCGATGTACTTCCGGTACTCGTCGAGCGTGGTGGCGCCGACGACGCGCAGCTCGCCGCGCGCGAGCGCGGGCTTCAGCATGTTGCCGGCGTCGGGCGAGCCCTCGGTCCGGCCCGCGCCGACGATCGTGTGCGTCTCGTCGATGAAGACGATGAAGCGGCCCTCGGCGCTCGTGATCTCCTTCAGCACCGCCTTCAGGCGCTCCTCGAACTCGCCGCGGTACTTGGCGCCCGCGAGCATGGCGCCGATGTCGAGCGAGATCAGCGTCTTGTTGCGCAGGCTCTCGGGCACGTCGCCGTCGACGATGCGCTGCGCCAGCCCCTCGACGATCGCCGTCTTGCCGACGCCGGGCTCGCCGATCAGGATCGGGTTGTTCTTGGTCCGCCGGGAGAGGACCTGGACCACGCGCCGGATCTCCTCGTCGCGGCCGATCACGGGATCGAGCTTCCCGCGCCGCGCGCGCTCCGTGAGGTCGGTCGAGAAGCGCGACAGCGCCTGGTACTTCTCCTCGGGGTTCTGGTCGGTGACCTTGTGCGCCCCGCGCACGGCCTGGAGCGCCTTGATCAGCTCCTCGCGCGTCGCGCCGACGCCGCGCAGCAGCGCGAAGCTCTCGGTCCCCTTCACCTCGGCCAGCGCGAGCAGCAGGTGCTCGGTCGAGACGTACTCGTCGCCCAGCTCGCGCGCGTCGGCGTCGGCCCGGTCGAGGACCTGGTTGAGCTCGCGCGAGACGGTCGGCTGCGCGTCGGACTGCTTGGGGTAGCGCGCCGCCTCCTGCTCCACCCGCCGCCGGAAGTCGGCGACGTTCGAGACGCCGATCTTCTGGAGGATGGGCGTCACGATCCCCTCGTCCTGCTGGAGGAGGGCAAGCAGCAGGTGCGCGTCGTAGACGAGCGGGTTGCCGGCGCGCCGCGCCACGGCCACGGCCTCGTTCAGCGCCTCGGCGGATTTGACGGTCAGCCGGTCGGGATTGAGCATCGGATCGGGAGTCCAGGGAACAGAAGATCATCGCGCGCGTCGCGCGATCGACGATCGACGGGGCCGCAAGCCGGGGGCCCGCGAAAGCGGGCAGACTGGCGGAGCCAGGCGCAGGTGCTCCGCCGTACGCGTCGCGCGGTCCGTCGTTTCGGCAGGCCGACCAACCGGCTGAAACGGGCGATGCCCCGCCAGGCGGACCTGACGGGGCATCGAGTCATGCGGGTTGTGCTGTCGCTCGCTCGGAAGGCGACCGGGGCGTCATCGCCACCGGTGCTACTTGGTGACGAGGAACTTCTTGACGCCTTCGACCTTGCCATCCACATCCAGCCGGTAGAGATACACGCCCGAGGCGGCCTCTCGGCTGCTGTTCAGGTACTTGCCGTCCCAGTAGGCCCTGTAGGACCCGCACCCGAGGGTGAGGTTCTCGACGGCGGGAGGACCGCCACCGGCACCCACTGCACCGGAACCCTGGATGACCGGCACCGCGACGACCTGCGCGAGCAGGTTGTAGATGCGGATGGTCACCCGATACTGCCGGGTCTGATCGGTGCAGCCAGGCTCGCCGATCGAGAAGGGGATGGTCGTCTCGGGATTGAACGGGTTCGGATAGTTCTGCCCGAGACTTCCATTGCGTCGCGCCGACTGCGGGGGTTGCCCGCTGGCCTGCGCTTCCGTGGGACGTGGCATGAGCGCGCTGAGAGCGAGCACTGCGATGAGTGCTGCCCAACGGAGCTTCATGTGCCTCTCCAATTTGACGGACTAGGTTCCTTGGCAGGACTCCTGTTGTGGTGGACGGAACAGACTACGCCTGCTGAGACGCTAACGGACCGAGCAGGCGGTGTCAAGCATGTGATGTGGCACACGAAGTGCCAGGCCCGCCGCGCCACCGGCGACTATCGGCCACAAGAGCGGTAAGTCCCTCCCGGTCAAGGTGTTCGAGCACCGACATGAAGTGCATTCTCGATCTTTCGCGCATCCCACGGCGCGTTCCGGGCAGGTAGATCTCGCCAGGGGTGCAGCGGCCGGCCAGCAGCGCGATGCCCCGGTGCAACGCGTCCGCCGTGCGCGTCCGTTCCGGGTCCAACGCGACCACCCGAGCGTCCGGCTGGCCCGGCGCGCGCGGCGCCGGCACTTCTACCCCGAGCTCGGCGGTCCGCTCGACCGTCGTCGGCCGGGCCAGCCCCGCGGCCGCCAACCGATCCGGCAGCGCGTCGAGCACGCGTCGGTGCGCGGCCGACGGCGCCGGCATCCAGCCCGCGCGACGCACGCGCGCCCCGTCGAGCTGGACCGTACCGGTATCCTGTAGACGCGCGAGCACGAGGTCCGCCACTACCGCCGGTACGCCTCGACCGTGGACGGGCGCACGCCGGCCGGATCGGCAGGACCGATCGCGGCACGCCCCCGCATGCCGCGGCGCTGCTCCTCCGGCGCGCGGTTCGGTGTCGATGACCCCCAGCGCGCGCGAGCGCCGTCCTCCGGGGGTCGATGTGGCCGGCGGTCCCGACGGTCAGGACGCCGGCTCGGGCACGTCGTAGCGCGTGGACTCCCAGCTCTCGAACGCCCGGAGCGGCCGCTCGTCCACCAGGTGCTCGCGCAGGAACTCGCGCAGCAGCCGCTGGTGCGCGCGCGCAGTCGCCGCGTCGACGAGCGGCAGCGCGGCGGCGTCGGAACCATCCCCTAGCCAGGCGCGCAGCGCGGCGCGCGCCTCGGCCGGCAGCACGCGGCCCGCTCCCGACGTGCGCGCGCAGCGGTCGCAGAGCGCGCCGCCCGCCGGGTGGCTGAAGCGCGACGGCCGGTCCTCCGCGATGGGGTCGTGGCAGCTCGCGCAGTGATCGACCGCCGGCGAGAAGCCGAGCGCGGCGATCACCCGCCACGCGCCGGCGATGCCGGCGCCACGCGCACCGGCCGGCGGCGCGGCGGCGAGCGTGTCGAGCGCCTGCACCAGCGTGTCGTACCACGCGGGCTGGCTCTCGTCGCGGGCGAAGCGCAGCACCAGCTCCGCGAGCGCGGCTCCCGCCGCGAAGCGCTCCAGATCGGCCGCGAGGCCGAAGCGCGCGCGTGTCACGTCCATCGACGCGAGGGTGTGCAGGTCGCGCCCCGCCTTCGCGTAGTACTGCGCCTGCCCCTCGGCGAACAGGTCGACCGCGCCGCCGAAGCGCTTCTGCGAGCGGCGCGCGCCCTTCGCCAGCACCGACTGCACGCCGTGCTCGCGCGTCGCCAGGCGCAGCACGCGCGAGCTCTCCAGGTAGTCGAAGGCGTGCAGGACGACGGCGTCGGTGACGACGAGGGACATGCCGGGAATCTATGGCCTGTCGCGGCCGCGAGACGCGCCGCAGAGCATGTCGCTCCCCTGGCGCGCGCCGTCCGGCCGGCTCAGCCCTCGCGGCGCCGACGGCGGACGACGGCGACCAGCGCGAGCGCCGGCGCGACCAGCAGCAGCGTCGCCGGCTCCGGCGTCGTCACGACGGCCGGCTGCGCCCACTCGGGAATCGCCTGCTCCGACAGGAAGCCGTTGACCCCTGCTGCCGTCAGGCCGGCCGTGGGCGTCGCGTAGATGCGCGCCGTGTGCGACATGTCGGCGATAGCGCCCGCGGCGGCCTGCGCGTACAGCGAGGCGCTGATGCCGAAGGTGCGCGTGGAGCCCGCGGCGACGAGGAAGCTCGCGCCCGTGACGTTCTCCAGCTCATAGGTGGTGCCGTACTGCGACGAGTAGTTCACGCGGATCGGCGTGCGCCACAGCAGCGACCACTGCGTCCCCGTCCACTCCGAGATGGAGTAGTAGTACTGGAACGAGTAGTTGGACTGGGGCGCGGCGGTCGCGTCGAACGTGCCGTGCGTGTAGAACTGGAACGGCTGCATCAGCGCGGCCGGCCCGAAGTTGCTCACTTGGAGGACGCCGCCGAGGCGGGCGATGGCCTCCGTGTTGTGGCTGTTCCACTGTGAGGGCTGGGTCGCCACGTAGATCGACAGCCGTCCCTGCGACTGCACGGCGGTCGCCGACGCCTCGTACATCCCAGCCGGGTCGTTCACCTCGGCGTGCGCCTCGGTCGGATACCACTCCGACATGCCGCGGCTCTGGTTGCCGGCGTAGTACACCCGCGCCTCGGTGGGCTGCGGCGGGAAGTCGGGCTGCGTGGACTGCGCGCGCACGGCGGCCGGAACGACCGCCGCGACGAGCGTGGCGAGCAGCAGGCGACTCCGAAGTACGGAGCTGAAGGGTCGGGACATCGGGAGAGGTGCGGTGTGGGTCGGATCGCGCGCGCCGTGGCGACTCCCACGGCGCGGCGCGACGGGCCCATCGTACGTCCGATGCCGACCTCGCCGAATGGGTCAGCTGCACCGCGGCGCGCGCGCCACGCTCACTCGCCCGCGGGCAGCAGCCGCGCGGAGCGCGCCATCGCCTCGACCTGGCGCGCCACGCGCATCGCCGCGCCGGTGTCCCCGCTGGCCGCCAGCGCCGTCGCGAGCTGCTGGCCGGTGAGCGCGTAGTTCGCCGGGATGTTCGCCGACGCGCGGTCGACCCACTGCCCCTCGCGGAGCAGCGCGGTCGTGCCTCGATACGTCGACGACCAGAGCGCCACGGAGCGCGGGACGTCGACGTGGACGCCGCTAACCGGCACCAGCGTCGCGCTCGCGACCAGCGGGCGCGGCTCCAGGCGGTACGCGAGGCCCTGCTGCCGCACGTACGCGCCGAAGCCCAGCGCGGCGGGATAGCCTGGATTCGTGAAGTAGACCGGGCGCTCCGGGAACGAGTCCTTGATGGCGCGCAGCACCAGGAGCTGGTCGCGCGTGAGCACGCCCGCCGGCACGGTGACGTCCATCTCGCCGTGCTGGAAGCGCTGCGGCTCGGCGAGCTGCACGTAGTCGGGGATCGCGTCGGTCCCGCGCGGCGTCAGGTCCCAGAGCGGCTGCGTGGGCCGCGGCGTGCGCATGGCCGCGTAGAGCGCCGGCCCGCGCGCCGGGTCGTACGCGGCGGGCGGCTGCACCAGCAGCTGCCGCGCGTACCACGGCAGGCCGAGGTACGGCACCAGCGCCACCGTCACGTCGCGTCGCACGCCCTCCACCTGCTGCGCGTACCAGAGCGGGAAGCTGTCGTTGTCGCCGTTGGTGACCAGCACGCCGTACGGCTCGACGGAGTTCAGCAGATCCACCGCCCACTCGCGCGTGAAGGTCTGCCCGGCGCGCGACGCGGCGGTCGCGTTGCCGAACGCCGGCACGAGCGCGAGCGCGAGCACGGGCGCCGCCATCGCCCACGCGCGCCGCGCGGGTGCGCCGCGCGCCATCAGCCCATCCGCGAGCGCGCGCCAGAGCGCCGCCAGGCCGAGCGCCGCGAACATCCCCCACGCCGAGTAGGTCCAGACGAAGAAGTAGTCGCGGTCGCGCACCTCGCGCGGCACCGTGTCGCCGAGCGATGGGGCCTGCGAGTAGCCGTAGTTGAAGTTCAGGTAGAAGACGAGCGCCAGCGTCAGCGTCCCCGCGAGCGGCGCGAGGTACCACCACGCCGCGCGCTCCCGGCGACGGAGCGCTACGAGCCCGAGCACCGCGAGCACGAGGAACGCCATCGCGAGCGTGCGCTGGGCGGCCGGCGCGCGGCCGTCGGGATCGCGCAGCCACTGCCACTCGAAGTACAGCCACCACATCCCGAGCTGTGCGCCGAACGGCGCCTTGCGCTCCATCACCGGGTGGCCGCCGTACTGCTCGCGGCGGATGTTGGCCATGAGGCGACGTCCCGTCTCCGCGCTCAGCGTGCAGTCCACCCGCGGCCGGCCCTGCTCGCAGGCGGTCGGCATCCCCTCGTTGATCGGCGGCAGGTGCGCCGAGCGGATGGGCTCGACCGCGAAGAGCGTGAGCGCGCCGACGACCGCGACGCCCAGCACGAGCAGCAGCCGCCAGCGCAGCAGCACCGAGGGACGCCGCATCAGCACCGCGGCCGCGACCGCGGGACCGGTGAGGAAGCCGGCCGGGTGCACCGCGTAGCCGAGCCCCGCGACCCACGCCATCACGACGAGCAGCCGGTCGCCGCGCGACGTGGCGGAGGGCCGAGCCTGCGGCGTCGCGGCATCCACCGCGTCCTGCGCGTCCAGCCAGCGCAGCACGAGCCACGACGTCAGCGCGAGGCCGAGCAGCGAGACCGTGTAGACCTTCTCGTTGACGACGCTCTGGTTCCAGACCGTGAACGCCGTGGCGCCGAGCAACGAGCCGGCGGCCGCCGCGGCGAGGCGCGGCACGCGCGCGGCGAGCGGCGAGCGCAGCGCGCGCTCCGTGCAGAGGAACCAGAGCGCGGCGCTCGCCGCGCTGGCGGCCGCCGCGAGCAGGTTGATGCGCGCCGCGTACGAGACCGGGATCGGCACCAGGCCGGCGACGTGCGCCAGCAGCACGAAGAGCGGGTTGCCCGGCGGATGCGGCAGCCCGAGAACCTTGGCCACCGCGATGTACTCGCTCGCGTCCCACATCGCGGTCGTCGGCGCGAGCGTGGCGACGTAGAGCGCCAGCACGGCGAGGCCCACCAGCGCCGCGATGCCGTACGGCGGCCGCTCGCGGCCCGGCACCGGCTCACCGCGCGCGCGCGACGCCCAGAGTGCCGCGGGCAGCAGCGCGCAGTAGCCCAGGACCAGCAGCACCGCCGCGAGCGAGACGCCGCCGCGCCAGAGGTCCACGTATCCCGCCAGCACGGCGAGCAACCCCGCGGCGGCGAGAGCGGGTGCGGTCATGGCGCGCGCTCGGGCGCGCTCGGGGATCGGGGTCGCGGACATGGCAGGCACGTGAGGGCGGACGGTCGACGGCACGGCACAGCCTCCGTCGGACAGACCGCCCCCGGCGAGGGTTTGAACCGCCCTCGCGCGCCTGTCCGGGTCGATCAGGGCGTGCCGAAGCGCGCGCCCACGAGCACGACACGGCCCGGCGCCTCGTAGCGCTTCACCGGCTCGTACGGTCGGTCGAGCGCGTTGTCGACCCGGAGCGTGAGGGCGACGCCCGGACGCCGCCCCGCCGGCTGCGTGACCTGCACGTCGGCCGCAGCGTCGAAGCGGGCGTAGCCGCCCAGCGTGACGCGCGGCGACGGGAACACGGCGAAGTCCGCGTCGGTGCGCGTCCCCACGTAGCTCGACGTCAGCGCCAGCGCGCCGCGCCGGGGCACGCGGTAGGTCGCCGTGGCCGTCGCGACGTGCGCGGGACGGCGCAGGAGCGCGCTGTCGCGCGCGAACGACGGCGGGCCGCTCGCGCCCGGATCGACGACGCGCGTGCGCAGATAGGTGTACGCGGCGACCAGCGAGACGCCGCGCCGCTCCGCGAGCCGCGCCTCCAGCTCCACGCCGCTCGCGTTCGCGGCGCCGAGGTTGAAGTAGTTGACCGAGTCGCTCGCCGGCGCGCCGCGCGGGATGGGGCGATACTGGATCATGTCGCGGAAGCGCTGGTCGAACCACGTCGCGCCGAGCGTCACCACGCCGCCGATGGACTGCTCGGCCGCCAGCTCCCAGGAGCGCGACCGCTCCGGCCCGAGGTCCGGATTGCCACGCGAGAATGCCGTCGAGAAGTTCTCGCTGAACAGCGGCTCCTTGAACGCGGTGCCGAACGCCGCGCGGACCCGCGTCGCGGTGGGCAGCGCGTACGCCGCGCTCGCGCGCGCGGTAGTGAACGTCCCGAAGCGCTGGTTGTCGTCCACGCGGCCGCTCAGCGAGTACGTGAACCGGTCCGCGACGTCGCCGAGCCACTGCGCGTAGTAGCCCACGTTGCGCCGCGACTGGTCGAAGGGCACCGCGGGCACCTGCGGTCCCGTGCGCGAGCGCGTCCAGCCGCGGCTCTCCTCGCCCTGCGACGACAGCTCCACGCCGCCCGTGAGCACGTCGCCCGGGCGAACGTAGAGGTTCGCACGCGCCTCGGCGCTGCGCCGGAAGACGTCGCTCGTGCTGCGCAAGTAGGAGCGCAGCGTGTCCATCGCCGCCGACGGAAGGTTCGACGACTGGAAGCGCATCGTGTGCGACGCGAGCACGAGGCGCGTCTCGAGGCGCTCGGTGAGGCGACGGCCGGCGTCGATGGTCGCGAGCAGGCGGCGATCGTCGCGCGTGGCGTCCTGCAGCGGGACGATCGCGCCGTCGAAGCCGGTCGGATAGTGGAACCGGCCGTCGTTCCAGCGCACCGACGCCCGCACGTCCGAGCGCGCGTCGGGCACCAGGCGCGCGCTCGCCGTGAGCACGGTGTTGCGGAAGCCGTTCTCGACGTCGGCGGTCGTGCCGCGGACCGTGACCGACGTGTCGCCCAACAGGCCGTTCGACCGGTGGTGCGCCGCGCCGATCGCGTACGAGCCGCGGCTCCAGCCACCGCTCGCGCCGACGTCCGCGTCGGCGCTGCCGAACGAGCCGCCGCGCACGCTGCCGCGCACGGCCGCGGGACCGCGCCCCTGGCGGGTGAAGATCTGCACGACGCCGGAGATCGCGTCGGAGCCGTACAGGACGCTCGTCGGTCCGCGCACCACCTCGATGCGCTCGACGTCGTCGAGGCTCAGGAAGGCGAGATCGAGCTGCCCGCCGGGCTGGTTGGCCGGCACGCCGTCGATCAGCACCTTCGTGTAGCGGCTCTCCCCGCCGCGCACGAAGAGCGACGTCAGCCCGCCCCACGAGCCCTGCTGCACGACCGCGGCGCCCGGCACCTCGCGCAGCGCGTCGGTCACCGTCAGCACGCCACGCGCACGCAGCTCGGCGCCCTGCAGCACGGTGGTGCTGGCGGTGGGTGCGGCGGTGGGGACCGCGACGCGCGTCGCCGTCACGACGACGGGGCGCATGCCCGCCGTGTCACGCGCCGTGCCTGGCGCGGCGGTCTGCTGGGCGAGTGCTGGCGTCGCGAACGGCGCGAGGGCGGCGGCGACGGAGAGGCGTGCGAGGCGGGACATGACGAGGCCTGAGGATCGAGAGAATGAGAAATCGTTCGTGATCATCGCGCGCGGCGCCAGCCGCGCAGCGGGACGAGGGCCGGCGCGCCGACCGCCGGGTCGCGCGTGACGACGAGCGGCCACTCGTACACGCGCTCGAGCGTCGGGCCGTCCATGACGGCGTCCGGCGTGCCGGCCGCGGCGACGCGCCCGTGGTGCAGCAGCACGACGTGCGCAGCGAAGCGCGCGACGAGGTTCAGCGTGTGGCTCACGAGCAGCACCGCCCGGCCATCGCGCGCGGCGCGGTCGGCGAGCTCGAATAGCGCCATCTCGTGCGCGACATCGAGAAAGGTGGTGGGCTCGTCGAGGACGAGGGTGCCGGCGTCCTGCGCCAGCGCACGCGCGAGCCGCACGCGCTGCCACTCGCCGCCGGAGAGCGCGTCGGTCATCCGAGCGGCGAAGGCCTCGATGCCGGCATCGTGGAGCGCGCGCTCCACCGCCTCCGCGTCGCGGCGCGACGGGCCACCCCAGCGGCTGCCGTGCGGCATGCGACCGAGCGCGACGTACTCGCGCACCTCCAGCGGGAACGCCGGCTCCTCGCGCTGCGGCACCACGGCCACGGCGCGCGCCCGGTCGCGCGCGGAGAGCGAGCGCGCGTCGACGCCTCCGACGAGCACGCGCCCACCCGTCAGTGGCGCCCGTCCGAGCAGCGCGCGCACGAGCGTGCTCTTGCCGCTGCCGTTCGGACCGACGACGGCCGTGACGCGTCCGGCCGGCGCGTCGAGCGACACGCCATCGAGCGCGGGCCGCTCCGTGCGCGGATAGCGCACGCGCACGTCCTCGAAGCGCAGCGCGGGCGCGCTCACGACGCGGACCTCGCGAGCCGCCAGAGGAAGAAGGGCACGCCCACGAGCGCCGTCACGGCGCCGAGCGGAAGCTCGGACGGCGGGCGCGCGGTGCGCGCGGCCACGTCGGCGGCGACCACCAGCGTCGCGCCGAACAGCGCCGACGCGGCCAGCAGCGGCCGGTGCGCGCGGGCGCCGAGCGCGCGCGCGAGGTGCGGGACGACGAGCCCGACGAAGCCCACGAGGCCCGCGGACGCCACGCTGGCCGCGGCCAGCAGCGACGCGGCGAGGAAGACGCGCGGCCCCACGCGATCGACCTCCACGCCGAGGGCGGCGGCCGCCTCCTCCCCCAGCGCCAGCGCGTCCAGGTCGCGCGCCCAGCGCAGCAGCGCGCCGCCCGCGAGCACCACGTAGAGCGCGAGCACCGCGACCTGCCGCCAACGCGCATCGGCGACGGAGCCCATCATCCACCAGAGCGCGTCGCGGATGGTGTCGGCGGAGGCGTTGGCCAGCGCGACCATGACGATCGCGTTCGCGAACGCGCCGACGACGACGCCGCCCATCACGAGCAGCCGCGGATCCGCACGCCCGCCGCTGACGCGCGCGATGCCCAGCACGAGGGCGCTGGCCGCTCCCGCGCCCACGAAAGCGCCGAGGGGGACGAGGATCGGATCGGTGACGCCGAACGCGAACGTGAGCACCGCGCCCACCGCCGCACCGCCCGAGACGCCGAGCAGGTAGGGCTCCGCGAGCGCGTTGCGGAGCGCGCCCTGCAGCGCGCCGCCCGAGGTGCCGAGCGCCGCGCCCACGAGCGCGGCGAGCGCCACGCGCGGCACGCGCAGGTCGCGCACGATCGTGACGGCCATCGGGTCGCCGGTGCCGCGCACCGCCTGCCAGACGGCAGCGGGCGTGAGGGCGACCGAGCCGACGAGGATGCCCACGAACGCGACCACCAGCAGCGCGACCCCGGCGAGCGCCCAGCGCGAACGCGGCATCAGGGGCGCGGCGCGGCGCCGACCGGCGCGAGCGAGTCCGCGACCTCGGGATGCAGCAGGCGCGCAAGGTTCACCGCCGCCTCGCCGAGTCGCACCGCCGGGCGATACACGACCGCCGTGTCGACGACGAGCACGCGGCCGTCGCGCACCGCGGCCAGCGAACGCCACGCCGGGTCGGCGCGCACCTCGGCGTCGCGCGTGGGACCGACGAGCATCGCGTCCGCGCCGCGGCGCAGCACCTCCTCGCGCGAGACCTGCACGGCCGGCTTCGGATCGTCGCCGAAGACGTTGTCGCCGCCGGCGATGGTGAGCACCTCGTGCTGGAAGCTGCCGCCGCCGACGGCGAGTAGCGGGCGTCCGAACATCGGCCAGACCACGCGCGGACGCGGACGCCCCGCGACGACGCGCCGCACGCGCTCGAGCGTCGCATCGACCGAGTCGACGACGGTGCGCGCGCGCGCCGTGTCGCCCGTCAAGCGGCCGAGCAGCCGCGTCGCGCGCCGGAAGTCGTCGAGGCGATCGACCTTGATGGCCGCCGTCGCGATGCCCGCCGCGCGCAGCGCGCGCGCCGCGTCGCGGTTCTCCGCGCCCGCGTACAGGAGCACGAGATCGGGGCGCGCGGCGAGCGTCGCCTCGAGGTTCGGGCGGATGCCGTCGCCCACGGCCGGCACGCGCTGGGCCTCGGCCGGCCAGCCGTCCCAGCGCGAGCGCCCGACGAGGCGGTCGCCGGCGCCGATCGCGAACAGAATCTCGGTCGTCGCGGGGTTCAGCGAGACGATGCGCCGTGGGCGCGCGCCCACGCGGACCGTGTCGCCGTAGTCGTCGCGGACGATCGAGTCGGCGGCCGTCGCCGCGACGGCCGTCGCGGCGACGGCCATCGCGGTGTCGCCCGCCGCGCGCGGCGTGGCCGCACGGTCGCAGGCCGCGAGGAGCGACGCGGCGACGAGCGCGCGCGCGAGGAATGGGTGGGATGGATGCACGACGGCCGTCCGGCTGGGGAGCGGACGGCCGCAACACGACAACGTGCACGTCGGACGGCGCCACGCTCGCGCCGTACGTCCCGACCCCACCGCCACACGTCGTCACATCGCCACCGACCCTCCCCCGAGGATCCTGGAATGGTGGCGCGCACGTGGGTCGTCTCCTGGCTCCGGGCCGCGGCGCTCCCCTTCCCGACCGGCCGCGCCGGTCAGTGGGTGCGACCTCCATTCGGAGGCCGCGCGAGCGCGCGTTGTTGCCCGTTACAGTGGCGGGGCCGCGCCGGCGTCTCACCGGCTTCCGTGTCCCGAATGCGCGATTGCCCTTCGATTGTCCGGCGCGCACGACGGTGCGCGACGTGGTGCGAAGCTAGCGGGCGGCCGGAGCGGCAGCAAGCCGGGCCGCGAGCCGCGCCTTGAGCGCGGCGCGCTCGACGTCGTAGGCCGCGCGCTGCTCCGCGGTCGCATCGCCGCGGGCGGCGAAGTCGTCGTCGAGCGCCGCGAGCGCGGCCAGCAGCCGCTCGCGCTCGTCGTCGTCGGTCGCGGGGGCGCGGGGCGGCGCGACGCTCGCGGCAGCGAGTGGAACATGCGCCCCCGTCGGCTGCCGTCGCGTCGCGCGCAGGAGCAGCAGGACCATCGCGCCACCCATCGTCACCAGCAGCACGGGCAGCACGACGCGGTCCCAGCGACGCGCCGTCACCGGCATCGCCACGTCGACCGTCGCGCCCTCCTTCACGTCCTGCGCGAGGAAGCGCCGGAAGGTGCGTCCCTCCAGCGCGACCGGATCGACGGGGACGATGCCCGCGCCCGTGGCCGAGCCGCGCGGATCCTCCAGCAGCACCTCGAGCACCGTCACCGGCCGCTCCAGCGCGAGCCGCAGCGGGAACGCGTCCGACGGCAGCCTGTAGGTGAACGCGACCTGCTTGATCCCCGGCCCGAACGGCGTGAGCAGCACGGCGCGCCCGCCGACCGCGCTCATGCCGTCGTCCGGCACCTCGCCGCGGCGCACCGCGAAGTCCGCGGCGCCGCGCGGCAGCGCGACCGACCAGGTGCCGCGCGCGCCGTCGGTGGGCGGCACGGCCGTGAAGCTCGTGTCGTTCGTCAGCTCGAACACCTCGATCACGTTCCGCGAGCCGTCGGCGACGGGCGCGGAGACGATCAGATGCCGGCCGCGCACCGTGATGGGGATCGCGCGCGACGTCGTGTCGAAGACGCTGATCTCCGCCGCCTCGCCGCGCGACTCCGCGTCGCGCAGCGGCGACGTGAAGTACGCGATGCCGCCGTACGACGTGGACGCGAAGTAGAGCGCGTCCGGCGCGCCCGTGGGCCGGTAGCGGAAGGTGAAGCCGCCGTCGCCCTGCGTGCGCGTGGAGTCGAGCGGCCCTGCGCCATCGGAGCCGACGCGGTGCAGCGTGACCCACGCGCCGGGCACCGGCCGCTCCGTCGTGTCGCGCACGAGCAGCACCCGGCCGAGCACGCGCCGCGAGCCGTCGGGGAGCGTGACGGGGCGGTCCACCAGCCCCTCGCCGGACGAGACGCCGCTCTCGCGCGCACTGTCGCGCACGGCCGCGCGCGGCGCGTCCTGCGCGCGCAGCACCGGCGGCGCGAGCGCGACGAGCAGCGGCGCGACCAGCGTGGCGGCCGCGCGCACGATCGAGGACGACAGGATCGCGGGCCTCAGAGGTTGAACTTCCCGAAGTCCTCGGGCCGCAGATTCTCGAGGTACGCCTTCAGCTGCTCGGCGCTCAGCTCGTCGCGGTCCGGCGTGGTGGAGGCGGCCGGCGGCGTCGCGGGCGGCGACGCGTACGTGCCCGGCGTCTCGTCCTCGTCGACCTCCATCGTCGTCAGCAGCGACTCCTGCGCGAAGATCGGCGCCTGCAGCCGGAGCGCGATCGCGATCGAGTCCGACGGCCGCGCGTCCACCTGCACCGCACCGCCGGGACCCGCCAGGTGCAGCTCGGCGAAGTACGTGCGCTGCTGCACCTTCGTGATCTGCACGCGACGCAGCGTCCCGCCCAGCCCGAGGATGAGCGACTTGCAGAGGTCGTGCGTGAGCGGCCGCTCGCGCTTGACGTTGTTCATCTGCATGACGATCGCCTCCGCCTCGGGCTGCCCGATCCAGATCGGCAGCAGGCGCGCGCCACCCTTCTCCTGCAGGATGACGACGTAGGTGTTCGTCGTGCTGTCGAGGCCGAGTCGGGACACGACCACTTCGACCATCGGGAGGACTCCAGGGCGGGGTGCGGGCGCGATGCGGACGGCGCCCGGATCCCGCTGAGCTGGGACCCGGGCGCCTCTGGAACGTACCCGAAGGGCGTGGCGGAGTGCCAGTCGCTCAGGCCGCGCCGGCCAGCACCTTCGCGCCCGACGACGCCGTCTCGCCGGCGGCCTTCTCGGCCGCCTCGCGCAGCGCGTCGGCCTTGTCGGTGCGCTCCCACGTGAAGGTGTCGTACGTCCGGCCCGCCACCGTCACCTTGCCCGGCGTGCGGCCGAAGTGCCCGTACTTCGCCGTCTCGCCGAAGATCGGCGTGCGCAGCTCGAGCGCCTCGATGATCGCCTTCGGCGTCAGCTTGAACGTGTCCTTCACGGCCTGCTCGATCGCCGCGTCGGGCAGGCGGCCCGTGCCGAACGTGTCGACGAGGATCGACACCGGCTCCGCGACGCCGATGGCGTACGCCAGCTGCACCTCGCAGCGCTTCGCGAGGCCGGCCTTCACGACGTTCTTGGCCACCCAGCGCGCCGCGTAGGCGGCCGAGCGGTCGACCTTCGACGGATCCTTGCCCGAGAACGCGCCGCCGCCGTGACGGCCCATGCCGCCGTAGGTGTCGACGATGATCTTGCGGCCCGTCAGCCCCGCGTCGCCCATCGGCCCGCCGACCACGAAGCGGCCCGTCGGGTTGATGTGGTACGTGATGCCCTCGACCGGCAGCCCGTACTGCGCGATCACCGGGTTGATGACCTGCGCCTTGATCTCGCGGTGGATCGTGTCGTTGTCGACGTCGGCCGAGTGCTGCGTCGAGACGACGACCGTCTCGACCGCGACCGGGCGGTCGTGCTCGTAGCGCACGCTGACCTGCGCCTTGCCGTCCGGGCGCAGCCACGCGAGCGTGCCGTTCTTGCGCAGCTCCGAGAGGCGACGCGTGAGCGCGTGCGCCAGCACGATCGGGAGCGGCATCAGCTCGGGCGTCTCGTCCGTGGCGTAGCCGAACATCATGCCCTGGTCGCCGGCGCCGCCGGTGTCCACGCCCTGCGAGATGTCGAGCGACTGCTTGCCGATCATGTTGATCACGCCGCACGTGTGGCTGTCGAAGCCGAACGTCGCGTCGTTGTAGCCGATCTCCTTGATCGTGCTGCGCACGAGCTCCTGCAGGTCCACCCACTGGTTGGTCGTGATCTCGCCGGCGATGACGGCGACGCCGGTGGTGACCAGCGTCTCGCAGGCGACGCGGGCCGTCGGCTCCTTGGAGAGGAGCGCGTCGAGGACGGCGTCGGAGATCTGGTCGGCGATCTTGTCCGGATGACCCTCGGTGACGGACTCCGAGGTGAAGAGGCGCGTGCTCACGGTTGGGAGAGGCTCGGGGTGAGGAAGGACGTGGTCGTGGCGAGCACGCGGCTCAATAGCGGTAGTGGTCGGGCTTGTACGGGCCCTCGACCGGCACGCCGATGTAGGCCGCCTGGTCGGGGGTCAGCTCGGTGAGGCGCACGCCGAGCTTCTCGAGGTGCAGGCGCGCGACCTCCTCGTCGAGCTTCTTGGGGAGCGTGTACACCTTCCGCTCGTACGAGCCGCCGTTCTGGTGCAGCTCCAGCTGCGCGAGCACCTGGTTGGTGAAGCTGGCCGACATCACGAAGCTCGGGTGGCCGGTCGCGCAGCCGAGGTTGAGCAGGCGCCCCTCGGCCAGGATCAGGATCGAGCGGCCGCTCGGCAGCACGAACTCGTCGTACTGCGGCTTGATGTTGATGCGGCGCGCGCCCTCGACCTTCTTCAGGCCGGCCATGTCGATCTCGTTGTCGAAGTGGCCGATGTTGCCGATGATGGCCTTGTCCTTCATCCGGCCCATGTGCTCGACGGTGATGATGTTCTTGTTCCCCGTCGCCGTGATGAAGATGTCCGCCGTCTCGACCACGTCCTCCAGGCGCGCGACCTGGTAGCCCTCCATCGCCGCCTGCAGCGCGCAGATCGGATCGATCTCGACGACGACGACGCGCGCGCCCTGGCCGCGCAGCGCGTGCGCGCAGCCCTTGCCCACGTCGCCGTAGCCGAACACCACCGCGACCTTGCCGGCGAGCATCACGTCCGTCGCGCGATTGAGCCCGTCGACGATCGAGTGGCGGCAGCCGTACAGGTTGTCGAACTTCGACTTCGTGACCGAGTCGTTGACGTTGATCGCCGGGAACGCGAGCGTGCCGGCCTTCTGCATCTCGTACAGGCGGTGCACGCCCGTCGTCGTCTCCTCGGACACGCCGCGGATGCCGGCCAGCACCTTCGTCCAGCGGCCCGGGTTCCTCGCCGCCTCGGCGCGCAGCAGGTCGAGGATGACGCCCCACTCCTCGGGCTCGTTGTCGGCGTCGAACGACGGGATCGCGCCCGCCTTCTCGTACTCCGCGCCCTTGTGCACGAGCAGCGTCGCGTCGCCGCCGTCATCCAGCAGGAGGTTCGGGCCGGTGCCGTCGGGCCACATCAGCGCCTGCTCGGTGCACCACCAGTACTCCTCGAGCGTCTCGCCCTTCCACGCGAACACGGGCGTGCCGTTCGGCGCGTCCACGGTGCCGTTCGGGCCCACCGCCACGGCGGCGGCGGCGTGGTCCTGCGTGCTGAAGATGTTGCAGCTCACCCAGCGCACGTCGGCGCCGAGGGCCACCAGCGTCTCGATGAGGACGGCCGTCTGCACGGTCATGTGCAGCGAGCCCATGATCTTCGCGCCCTTCAGCGGCTGCGACGCCGCGTAGCGCGCGCGCAGCGCCATGAGGCCGGGCATCTCCTGCTCGGCGAGGCGGATCTCGTTGCGGCCCCACGCGGCGAGCGAGAGGTCGGCGACCTTGAAGGCGGGACGGTCGGCCGACACGCCGGCCGCGGTGGGCTCGAGCAGAGTGCTCATGCGGGCTCCTGAAGGGTCAGTGCGCGACGCCGTTCGCGACGGCGTGCGCGGGAAGAGACGGATCGGACGATTCTGCGGACGACGGCAAATCGGAAGTCGGCGGCGCGACGTCGGTGGCCGGCGCACCCACGGGACGCGCGGGCGCGGACACCGCCACGCGACGGCGTGCGGAGGCGGCGAACAGCGGCGGCCCCTTGCCCGCGGGATCGGGTGGCACGGGCACGAAGCGCAGCTGCTCGAACCCCGCCCCCGTGACCCACGCATCGAGCGTCGCGCGGTCGAAGCCGAGCCAGGCGTGGCCCATCTCGACGCGGTAGACCTCGCGGTCGTGCGGGAGCATGTCCACCACGAGCAGCCGCCCCCCGGGGCGCACGGCGCGCGCCGCCTCCGCGAGCACGGCGCCCGGATCGGGGATGTGGTGCAGCACCAGCGCGAGCAGCGCGGCGTCGAGCTCCCCGTCGTCCACGGGCAACGCCTCGAGGTCGCCCTCGCGCAGCTCGACGTTGCCCCGACTCGCGAGGCGCGCCCGCGCCAGCGCGAGCATCTCGCGCGAGTGATCGACGGCGATGACGCGACGCACGAACGGCGCGAGCGCCTCGGCCGCGGCGCCGGTGCCGCACCCCAGGTCGCCGATCACGAGCGCGTCGTCGAGCAGCGCGAGCAGCGCCAGCAGATCGGCGCGCGCGCCGAACAGCTCGACCCGCAGGCGGTCCCAGGCGTCCGCGGACGACGAGAAGAACGTCCGCGTCGCCGACCGGCGCTCCGCGAGCACCGCGCGCAGCCGCTCGGCGTCGTGCGCGGCGCCGGGCAGCGCGGCGATCCCCTCGCGCACCGCGCCCCAGAGCCGCCCGGTCGGCGCCGAGCGCGAGCCGGCGAGCAGGCGGTAGCGACGGCTCGCGCCCTCGGCCCGCGCGTCCACCCACCCCGCGTCGACCAGCGTCTTGAGATGCCGGCTCACGGTGGACTGGGGGAGTTGCAGCGCCGCCGCCAGCTCCCCGACCGCCAGCTCGTGGCGCTCGAGGGCGAGCAGGATCCGTCCGCGGATCGGATCGGCGAGGGCGGCGAGAGCGTCGAGGACGTTCACGGGGAGAGATGAACCGTTCATCCGGATAAGCGGATAAATGTCTCCGCGTGTTCCGACCTCGTCAAGCGGGCGCCGCCTCACCGCCGGCGCTCTACCCCGCCCCGCGCGCGCGTCGTATATCGCCGAACGCACCCGGCCGGCCCCGGTCGGGCCCGAACACCATGCGAACCCGCGCGCTTCCCTCCATGCCCCGCCGACTCCTCCCGACGCTGTCCGCCACGATGGCGACGCTGGCGATGCTGGCGACGCTGCTGCTCGCGCCGTCCGCCGCCCGGGCCCAGCAGGGGGTGATCCGCGGCAGGGTCGTGACGCCCGACGCCACCGGCCGGCCCGTCGGAGCGGCCGAGGTCGTCCTGCCTGGACTGGAGCGCACCGTGCGGTCCGGCGAGGACGGGGCCTTCCAGGTCGACTCGGTGCCCGCAGGCACGCACGAGGTCGTCGCACGCAAGCTGGGGTTCGAGCCGGTGACCCGCCGCGTCACCCTGGCCGCGGGCGACACCGTCACGCTCGTGCTGGCGCTCCCGGTGCGCGTGCAGGCGCTGGCGCAGGTCGACGTGCGCGACCGGGCAGCGGCGCCGGCAGTTCGCGCCTTCGAACGCGAGCGTGCCATCGCGAACGGCGGCGCCTTCATCAGCGACAGCCTGCTCGCGAAGAACCAGCACTCGCCGATGAGCAACGTGCTGCGCCGCATTCCCGGCGCGACCATCGTGCGCGTCCCCAGCAACAGCGGCGGCTACAACGCGCTCGGCTCCTCGCGTGGCCGGCAGAGCCTGCGGGGCAGCAAGTACTGCTTCTACCAGATCTACGTGGACGGGCAGCGCTACTTCGCGCCGACGTCGGCCAACATCGAGCCCCCGCCGGACGTCGATGAGTTCAAGGTCGCCGACTACGAGGCCATCGAGGTGTACCGCGGCGCCGCGCAGACGCCCAGCCAGTATGGCGGGACGGGTGCGCCGTGCGGCACGATCCTCTTCTGGTCGCGCACGCGGGTCGCGCGCTGAGCGCGCCGGCGGGCGCCGCCCTCAGGCCCGTCCGAAGGCGCGGTCGAGCGCCTCGTGGAGGATGCGCTCGGCGTCGTGCGCGGTGGACGCGGCCATCGCCGCCTGCGCCGCCTGCGCCGCCTCCGACGCGTCGACGCCGCGCACGATGCGCTTCACCGCGAGCACGCTGCGCGGGCCGACGCTGAGCTGGCGGAGCCCCAGGCCGACGAGCGCGTACGCCATGATCGGCTGCGAGGCCATCTCGCCGCACACCGCGACGTCGATGCCCATCTCGCCGCCCGTGCGCACGACGTGCGCGATCAGGCGCAGCACCGCCGGATGCAGCGGCGTGAAGCGCGGCGCGAGCTGCGCGTTGCCACGGTCGACCGCCAGCGTGTACTGCACCAGGTCGTTGGTGCCGATGCTGAAGAAGTCCACGGCGCCGCGGAACGTGTCCGCCGCGAGCGCCGCCGCCGGCGTCTCGACCATCATGCCCAGGGGCACGTCGTCGCGGAACGGGACGCCGCGCGCGCGCAGCTCGTCGGCCGCCTGCGCCATCAGCGCGCGCGCGTCGCGCACCTCCTGCAGCCCCACGATCAGCGGCAGCATGATGCGCACGTCGCCGTGCAGCGCGGCGCGCAGCAGCGCGCGCAGCTGGGCGCGGAACAGCTCCGGCTCGTCGAGGCACATCCGGATCGCGCGCCACCCGAGGAACGGGTTGGCCTCCGTGGGATGGCCGCCGACGGGCAGCTTGTCGCCGCCCACGTCGTACGTGCGGATGACGACCGGGCGTCCGCCGAACGCGTTCACGACGCGCGCGTAGGCGCGGTACTGCTCCTCCTCGTCCGGCATCGTCGCGCGCCCGACGACGAGGAACTCGGTGCGCATCAGCCCCACGCCCTCGGCGCCGCTGGTGGCGGCCAGGTCCGCCTCCTCGGGCAGGTCGACGTTGGCGCGCAGCGTCACGCGCACGCCGTCCAGCGTCACCGACTCCAGCTCGGCCAGCTGCCGCAGCTCCGCGGCCTCCTGCTCCTCCAGCAGCGCGCGCGAGCGGAACTCCTCGACCTCGCGCGCGTCGGGCGCGATGGTGAGCGTGCCGGCGTTGCCGTCGAGCACCGCGCGCTCGCCGCCGCGCAGGCGCGCCGTCGCCTCGCGCAGCCCCACCACCGCGGGCAGGCCGAGCGAGCGCGCCAGGATGGCGATGTGCGAGGTGTTGGTGCCGGCGTCGGTCGCGATCGCGGCGATCGCCTCGCGGTCCAGCTGCACCGTCAGCGACGGCGTGAGGTCGTGGGTGACGAGGATCGCGCACGCGCCCTTGGGCACGTCCACCGGGTCGTGGTCGCCGAGGCCCAGCAGGATGGAGAGCACGCGGATGTGCACGTCCACCAGGTCGCCCACGCGCTCGCGCAGCATGGCGTGCGGATGCCGCGCGAAGTTCTGCCGCCACTCCAGCATCGCCAGGTCGAACGCCTTCTCGGCGCCCAGGTTCTGGCGGATCAGCGAGTCCACGTGCTCGACCAGCGAGACGTCCTGCAGGATGGAGAGCTGGACGTCGAAGATCGCCGCCTCCTCCGGGCCCGCGTGGCGCTCGGCGCGCGCGCGCACCAGCTGCAGACGCTCGCGCGCGCGCGCGAAGGCGTCGTGCAGGCGCGCCAGCTCCTCGTCGACGTGGTCGTCGCCGACGATGCGGTGCGGGACGTCGGGCACCTCCCAGCGCAGGAGATGCACCGGCCCGACGACGATGCCGGGCGACGCGGGGATGCCGGAGAAGCGGACGCTCACTACGTCTCCCCGAACTTGGCGTGGACCAGCGATTCGATGGCGGCGACCGCCTCGGAGGCGTCGGGCCCGCTCGCGCGCAGCGTGATGGTCGACCCGCACTCGGCGGCGAGCATCATGACGCCCATGATGCTCTTGCCGTTGACCTCCATGTCGTCGCGCGAGATGGTGATGTCGCTCTTGAACCGGGCGGCGGCCTTCACGATCTCCGCCGCCGGGCGCGCGTGCACGCCCAGCTTGTTGATGATCTGGACCGAGCGTTCGATCGTCATCGGGGGTTCGACCATCATCGGAGGAGCGAGTAGAGGACGAAGGCCGCGAGCGCGCCGATGGCGACGCGCCATCCCTCGACCCGGCCGTGCAGGCGTGTGATGAGCACGGCGCCGATCACGACCGTCGCGACGACGCCACCGAGGAGCACGCGGCCCGAGCCGACCGCGCGCGAGAGCGCGAGCGGCAGCGCCGCACCGCCCGTGAACGCGGCGGCCTGGCTAAGCCACTGCGGGCCGTAGCGCAGCACCGGGTTGCCGAGCGCGCCCGCCACCTGCATCCCGCGCTCGAGCCCCACGCGCAGCCCCCACGCGCGCAGCGCGAAGTGGCCGACGTTGTAGAGCACGAGGAAGCCCCCCACCACCCACCCCGGTCCCGCGCCGAGCCCGAACAGCAGCAGCCCCACGAGCGAGCAGAACGGAAGCCACGCCGCCCAGACGAGCCGGTCTCCCACGCTGCCGAGCGGTCCGCACAGCGCCGTGCGGAACCGCTCGATGCGCGCGGGCGGCGTTCCGTCGAGCTCCGCGCGGATCAGCGCGCCCACCGCGACCGCCGCCAGGTACGGATGGGCGTTGAAGTACTGGCTGTGCCGCGCCAGCGCGGCGCGGTACGCCGGTCCGCCCTTCCCGCCCGGCAGCAGACGCAGCGCCGGCTCCGTGCAGAAGCCGATGCCCGTGCCGAGCAGGATCTCGTAGTTCCACGAGGCCTGGATGGCGAGCAGCCGCAGGAAGATAGAGGCCCGGGTACCGAACGGCAGGGCGACCGGCGTCGCGCGCGGGGGCGGCGACGGCGGCACCGGCGCCGCGGACGGCCCGGGATCGCGGGGCGTCGCGGCGCTCACCACAGCCACATCGCCACGAGTCCGACCACCAGCCCGCCCAGGAAGAGCCAGCGGGCGCGCGGCACGGCGTGCACGAGCTTCCAGACCGCGCCGCCGGCGACGATCGCGGCCAGCGTGACGACGAACGCCTGCGACCAGCGCTGGTCCACGCCCCACGTGCCGATCGCGAGCCGCACCAGCGGCTGCGCGATGCCGAGCGCCGCGACCGTGAGCGCGAAGCCGCGCACGAGATCCCCACCGAGCCCCGCCATCTGCAGCCCGACGACGCTGCGCGCCGAGCCCGCGGCCAGCCGGTCGAGGTGCGCGCGCGCGAGCTGGCCGTTGAGGCGGCGCAGCAGCACCATCGACTCGCCGCTGACCCAGGCGGTCGCGAGCCCCGCGAGCACGCTGAGGCAGAGCGCGCCCGCCGAGCTGCTCGCCTGCTGCGCGAACAGCCCGCCGCCCACCACCGCGGCCGAGCCCCACTCCGGATAGCGCGACGCGCCCACGGGGAGCGTCTCGAGCGCGAACAGCTCCAGCACCGCGCCGACCAGCAGCCCCGCCATCGAGTCGCCGACGAGCGCGCCGGCCAGGGTCGCCGCGACGAGCGGCCGCGAGACCTGGGCCTGCGGGAAGCTGACCACGTCGAGGCCCAGCAGCGCGCCGAGGAACGCCAGCCGGAGCAGGTCGCCGTCGGGGCTCACGCGCGGACCATCCGGGGTGCCCGCATCAGTCGATCCCGCGCCCCGACAGCACGTCGTCGAGCGGCACGGGACGCCCGCTCGGCACGTCCTGCGCGCTGACGTTCACGCCCCCCGCAGCGAGCGCGCGCAGCTCGCGCTCCTCGTCCGGCGTGACGAAGACGAAGCGCAGCCGCTGCGCGCGCCCCGGGCGGTGGTGGATGCCGCCGACGTTCACGTCGCGGATCGCCCCCGCGGGATCGGCGACGGCGACCGCCTGCACGAGGCGCCGCATCGTGTCGACGTCGCCGGTGAGCACGATGCCGTGGCGCGGATCGGTGCGATAGCGCGCGTGCACGCGCGCCGCGTCGTCCACGTCGTGGAAGAAGACCTCCATCTCCGGCGGCACGCCCATGCGGTAGAGCTCCTGCTCCCACTCGCTGGCCGCGACCTCGTCGTCCACGAGGACGATGAAGCCGATGTCGAGCGGTCGTCCCCACCCCACCACCACCTGTCCGTGGATCAGGCGGTCGTCGATCCGGTAGATCTCAACGGGCACCGCCGACCTCCGGGCCGGGTGCAGCGGTGGACGTGGCCAGCGGGGGCGATGCCGGTGCCGCGGGCGGCGCGACGACGACGAGCGCGCCGCGCCCGCGCTCCACCGCGCGCGCGAGCGCCTGCGCCTGCGCCTCCGTGGCTGCCGGCGCTTCGACCGCGGCGTCGGACGGCGCTGGATCGCTCGCCATCACGAAGTCGAGGACGGCCGGCAGGTTCGCGCCGGTGACGAGGCGCAGGTCCGGTCGCTCGCGCAGCAGCCGGCGCGACGCGATGGTGCAGCTGCCGGCCGGCAGGTCGGTGAAGATCACGCGCACCGACGCATGCTGCACCGCCTCGCGCAGCGCGGCGTCGATCTCCGCGGGGCCGAGCCCGCGGTTCGTGACCGGCAGCAGCAGGTCGCCGCGCCCGGTGATCTGCGCGACGGCGGAGATGAGCCCCGCCGCGAAGTCGCCGTGGCCGGCGACGACCGCCAGCGCGGCCGCCGTGGGCGCACCCGGCGTGGGCGCGTCCGAGGCGGCGTCCGTGGCGCTACTCGTCATCTTCCTGGAGATAGCGGCGGAGGTCCGCCTCGTGCGCGTGCGCGATGCCGGCCGGTGCGCGCGGCGCCTGGCCGTCGCCGTCGCCCGACGCGGCGCGCATGCGCGTGATCAGGCGCTGGTTGAACGCCTCCGCCGGGTTCACGCCGCTGTAGCGCAGCAGGTGGTTCATGGCGATCACCTCGGCGATCACCGTGATGTTCTTGCCGGGATTGAGCGGCACGCGGATCTGCGGCAGCTCGACGTCGAGGATCGTGTGCGTCTCGCCGTCGAGCCCCGTGCGATCGACCACCGCCTCCTGGTTCCACTCCTCGAGGTGCACGACGACCTCGAGGCGCTTCTGCTGACGCACCGCGCGGATGCCGAAGATCGCCGGGATGTCGATCAGCCCGATGCCGCGGATCTCCATGAAGTGCCGCTGCAGCTCGTGCCCACGGCCGATCAGCACGTCGTTGCCGCGCCGCTTCACGATCACCAGGTCGTCGGCCACGAGCCGATGCCCGCGCTCCACGAGATCGAGCACGCACTCGCTCTTGCCGATGCCGCTCTGCCCGGTGAAGAACAGGCCGACGCCGAAGACGTCCGCGAGCGATCCGTGCAGCGTCACCGTCGGCGCGAACTCCTCGGTGAGCAGCGGCTTGATGAGGCGGTAGAACTCCGCCGTCTTGCACGCCGTGCGCAGCACCGCGACGCCGCTGCGGCCCGCGAGCTCCAGGAAGCCCTCGGGTGCCTCCTGCCCCTTCGTGATGAACACGCAGGGGATCGGGAACGAGAAGAACGTCTCCAGCGCGGCGCGACGCGACGCGGCGTCGCGCGAGTTGAGGTACGTGACCTCCGTCTCGCCGAAGACCTGGATGCGCTCGTGCGGGAAGCGGTTGAAGTAGCCCGACAGGACGAGCCCCGGGCTGGCCGCCTCGGGGCTCGTGATCTGGCGTTCGAGGCCGACGGGATCGCCGATCTGCTCGAGCGGCAGCGTCGTGCCCAGCCGGTCGAGCAGCTGGCGTACCGTCAGCTTCACGTTCACGCTTCGAGCGCCCCCTCGGCCCCACCCTCGACCGTCAGCAGGACCATGGGCACGGCGGCGGCCGCCGCCGCGTCGGCCGCGTTGCCGGCCGCGATGCGGCGGGCGCGCGCCGGCCGCGCGTCGGGCCGGCCGCCGTCCATCAGCCGGCGCACGCGGCGCAGCCCGGCCGCGCGCACGTGCGCGATCTGCGACTCCAGCGCGGCCAGCGCCTGCGCGAGCGCCCCATCCACCTGGCGGTCGGAGCCCGCCGCCACCAGCGCCTTGCGGCGGGGCCGGCGCAGCGTGATGTCCACCCGCTGCATCGCGCCGTCGCCGGCGATGCGCACCGTCGCGTCCACCGCGCCGCGCAGCCTCGTCGCGAGCTTCTCGATGGCCCGCGCCGCCTTCTGCTGCAGGGTCTCGCTCGCGTCCGCGTGATGGATCTGGAAGACGATGTGCAATGGGCTACCCTCCTCCGCGCCCCGCTGCGACACGCCAGCGGGCGCGCTCATGCGTCGACCACCTCGGCGAGATGCGCGGCCGTCTCCTGCGCGGCGCGCTCCCACGTGAACGTCTCGGCGAACCGTCGGCCCTGCGCGCCGAGCGTCGCGACCAGCGAGGGGGAGGCGGCCAGCTCCTCGAAGCGGGCGGCCATCGCGGCGACGTCCCCGTGGGGGACGAGGAAGCCGGTCTCGCCGTCGCGGACGCTCTCGCGGAGCCCTGGCGAATTGGAGGCGACGACCGGCGTGGCGCACGCGGCGGCTTCGAGGTTCGTGATCCCCCACCCCTCCTTCGGCGACGCGAACGCGAGCGCCCAGGCACGGCGCAACAGGTCCAGCTTCTCGGCCTCGCCGATGAACCCAAGAAACTCGACGCGCCCGGAGAGCGCAAGCGAGTCCACGAGCCGCTCGAGCTCGGGCCGGTAGTCCCCGCTGCCGGCGATGACGAGCCGCGCCGCGGGGTCCTGCACCCGCGCGAACGCCCGGATCACCAGGTCCACGCCCTTGTAGCGCCGCAGCCGGCCCAGATACGCGAAGAGCGGCGTCGGCGACCGGCGCGAGGCGTCGGGCGTGAACGCCCGCGCGTCGATCCCGCAGTAGATCACGCGGACCAGCTCGCGCGGGATGCCGCGCGCGGCCAGGTCCTCCGCGGTGCTCTCGCTGATGGCCTGGAAGGGCATGCCGCGGTACGCCCACGGGAGTGGCCGCTCGGCCAGCCAGACGGCGGCGGCCAGCGGCAGCGGCGCCTCCTGGAACACCGTGTCGCCGAACAGGTGCGGCACCAGCCCCACCGTCCGCGGCGCGCCCCACGTGCCCGCGTACACGGGGACCTTGTTGATGTCCTCGACCAGCACGTCGAAGCGCTCCGGGCGCACCACGCGGCGCGCGAAGCGCCGGGCCAGGAACGGGAAGGTCTGCCGCGTGCCCACGCGGTACACGTCGATGCCGTCGAGACGTGCGCGCGCCGGGCAGCCCGGCCAGCCGCCGCACACCAGCGACACCTCGTGACCGAGGGCCGCGACGCGGCCGTACACCTCGTGCAGGTGGATCTCGGCGCCGCCCGCCTGCGGGTTCTCGCGGTCCTGCCAGTTGACGAGCAGGATCCTCAAAGCCGTCCCATGCGACGCGCCAGCGCGTCCACCACGCCGTTCACGAAGCGCGCGCTCTGCGCGCTGCCGTAGCGCTCCGCGAGGCGCACGGCCTCCTGGATCACGACCTTCGGCGGCGTCTCGCCGCGAATGAGCTCCGCGGCCGCCAGGCGCAGCACGCACCGCTCGATCGCGCCCAAGCGCTCCAGCCGCCAGTTGGCGGTGACCTCGGTCAGCGCGGCGTCGATGTCCGCGCCCTGCCGCATCACGACACCGACGATCTGCGACGCGAACTTGCGCTCCTCGGGCCCGATCGCGAGGTCGTCCCACACCGTCGTCGCCACGCGCTCCAGCCCTTCCTGGCCGCGCACGTCCCAGGCGTACAGCGCCTGCAGCGCGCGGCCGCGCGCGCGGCTCTCGATGCGGGCCATCAGCCCGCGTCCTCGTCGCCGCCGGCCAGCTCGCCCTCGGCCTCGGCCGCGGAGTCGAGCATCGCGAACAGGTCGGCCATCTCCATCGCCGCCATCGCCGCGTCCCATCCCTTGTTGCCGTGCGCGCCACCCGCGCGCGCCTCGGCCTGCGCCATGTCGTCCGTCGTGAGCAGGCCGAGCGTGACCGGGACGTCGTACTCCGCGCCCGCGTCGGCCACGCCGCGCGCTGCCTCTCCGGCGACGATGTCGAAGTGCGGCGTCTCGCCGCGGACCACCGCGCCGATCGCGACGGCGGCGTCGTAGCGGCCGCTCGCGAGCACGTGGCGCACCGCGGCCGGCAGCTCCCACGCGCCGGGCACCCAGATCACGTCGACGTCGTCGAAGGCGGCGCCGTGGCGCGTGAACGCGTCCACCGCGCCTTCGGCGAGCTTCTGCGTGATGGTCTCGTTGAAGCGGCTGGCGACCACCGCGAAGCGGCGGCCTTCGCCGCTGGGGGTGCCGACGAACTCGGGCATGGATCCAGGATCAGGGTCGGCCGGAAGTATAACCGGCAGGGCGCGGCGGTTCACGACGCCAGCAGGTGTCCAAGCTTGGCGCGCTTGGTCGCGAGATAGCTGGCGTTCTCCTCGTTCGTCGGCGCCTGCAGGCGCACGCTCTCCTGCAGCTCCAGCCCGTAGCCCTCGACGCCCACCAGCTTCCGCGGGTTGTTCGTCATCACGCGGATGGACTTGAGCCCCAGGTCGAGCAGGATCTGCGAGCCGATGCCGTAGTTGCGCAGGTCCGGCTTGAAGCCGAGGCGCTCGTTGGCCTCGACCGTGTCGGCGCCGCGGTCCTGCAGCTCGTACGCCTTGATCTTGTTCAGCAGGCCGATGCCCCGCCCTTCCTGGTCGAGGTAGACGATCACGCCGCGCCCCGCCTCGGTGATCAGCTCCATCGCGCGGTGCAGCTGCCAGCCGCAGTCGCAGCGCTGCGAGTGGAAGACGTCGCCCGTGAGGCACTTCGAGTGCATGCGCACCAGCACGCCCTCGCCGTCGCCCAGGTCGCCGTGCACGAGCGCCACGTGCTCGTGCTCGTCCACCTGGTTGCGGTAGCCGATGATGCGCCACTCGCCCTGATCGGTGGGCAGCCGCGCCTCGGCGACGCGATGCACCAAGCGCTCCGTCTTGAGCCGGTGCGCGACGAGCTGCGCGACGGTCACGAACGTCAGCCCGTGCTTCTCCGCGAACGCTTCCAGCTGCGGGCGGCGCGCGGTGGTGCCGTCCTCGTTGAGGATCTCGCAGATCACGCCGGCCGGCGCGCAGCCCGCGAGCCGCGCGAGATCGACCGCGGCCTCCGTGTGTCCGACGCGCGTCAGCACGCCGCCGTCGCGCGCGCGGAGCGGGTGGATGTGGCCCGGGCGCACGAGGTCGCGCGGCCCGCTGTCCGGGTCGACCGCGACGCGGATCGTCGCCGCGCGATCGGCGGCGCTGATGCCGGTCGTCACGCCGAAGCGCGGCGCCGCGTCGATGCTCACCGTGAACGCGGTGCGCATCGCCTCGGTGTTGTTCTCGCTCATCAGCGGCAGGTCGAGCTGCGCGCAGCGCTCCGTCGTGAGCGCGAGGCAGATCATGCCCTTCGCGCCGAGGAGGAAGTTGACCATCTCCGGCGTGACGTGCTCCGCCGCGCAGATGAGGTCCCCCTCGTTCTCGCGATCCTCGTCGTCGGCCACCACGACGAACTTCCCGGCGCGGATGTCGTCGATGGCCTGCTCGATGGTGCCGAATGGCATGATGCTGGACCTCAAACCCTGGAAAGAGACGCGAGGTACGGCGCGAGCAGCCGCTGCACGTGCTTGCCGATCATGTCGGCCTCGACGTGCACCGGATCGCCCGGCTGCCGCAGCCCCAGCGTGGTGTGGCGGTGCGTGTACTCGATGATGGAGAGCTGCAGCACGCCCGGCGCGGGCAGCGCGTTCACGGTCAGGCTGACGCCGTCGATCGTGATGGAGCCGTGCGGCACCAGCAGCGGGTCGATCTCGGCCGGCACGTCGACGTCGATGAGCCACGCGTCGCCCTGCCGCTCCACCGCGCGAACGATGCCGACGCCGTCGACGTGCCCCTGGACCAGGTGGCCGCCGAGGCGGTCGCCCGCACGCATGGCGCGCTCGAGGTTGACGCGGCGCCCCTCGGTCCAGCGCCCCAGCGCCGTGCGGCCGAGCGTGGGGACGACGGCGGCGACGGTGAACCAGCTGCCGTCCTCCGTCGCGCCGAACCCGCGCACCGTGAGGCAGACGCCGTCGCAGGCGATGCTCTCTCCCTCCACGAGCCCCGTGTAGCGGCTGCGGATGCGGAACTCGCGCCCCGCCTCCGTCTCCTCCACCCGCTCGATCAGTCCGACGTCGTCGACCAGTCCGGTGAACACGCGCCCTCGGCGGCTTCTAGGTGGCGTGCCCCGTCCGGCTCTCCGGACCCGCGCCCGGCGCGGGGTGGACGGCGTACACGGTCATCAGGTCGTCGCCGACGGCGCGGCGGGCGACCACGGGCAGGCGCGGCGCGGTCGCCGCGCGCAGGCCCGTCACGCCGGCGAACGGTCGAACGGTGTCGTCGCCCAGCACGACCGGCGCCTGGAAGATAACCAGCCGGTCCACCAGCCCCTGCCTCCAGAGCGCGCCGGCGAGCCCGGCCCCACCCTCGACCATCAGGTCGCGGACGTCGTGATCGCGGCGCAGCAGCCGGAGCCCGTCGCGGGCGTCGCGCGCGGGGAGCACCGTCACCCCGGCCGCCGCGAGCGCGGCGGCGCGCGCGGGATCGGCCGTCGGGCCGCAGACGACCGCCACGGGCACCTCGCGGGCGGTGCGCACGAGCTGGCCGTCCAGCGGCAGCCGCAGCGTCCGGTCGAAGACGACGCGCAGCGGCGGCACGCGCGGCGGCGTCGCGTGGCGCACGGTGAGGCCGGGGTCGTCGGCGAGCGCGGTGCCGATCCCGACGGCGACCGCGTCGCGGTCCGCGCGCATGCGGTGGACGGCGCGGCGCGCGGTGGGCCCCGTGAGCCAGCCGGGTCCGCGCGTGTGGTCGGCCAGCGCGCCGTCCAGCGACAGCGCGAGCTTGAGCGTCACCCAGGGCCGCTCGGCGCCGATCGCGGCGTGCAGGAACGACGCGTTGAGCTCGCGCGCCTCGGACGCCAGCACGCCGACGTCCACCCGCACGCCCGCGGCGCGCAGGCGATCGGCGCCGCCCGCGGCGAGCGGCATCGGGTCGGCGACGGCGATCACCACGCGCGCCACGCCCGCGGCCAGCAGCGCGTCGGTGCACGGCGGCGTCTTGCCGTGGTGGTTGCAGGGCTCGAGCGTGACGTAGACGGTCGCGCCCTGCGCCGCCGCGCCCGCGGCGCGCAGCGCGTGCACCTCGGCGTGCGGGCCGCCGTAGCGCTCGTGCCAGCCTTCGCCCACGACGACGCCATCGCGAACGACGACGGCGCCGACCATCGGGTTCGGCGCCGTCCATCCCCGGCCGCGCCGCGCGAGCTGCAGCGCGCGGCGCATGAAGCGCGCGTCGGCGGACGACGTCTCCGTCGGGAGGGCCGTCGTCACCAGGCCGTCACCGGCGCGGCGCCGCCGCCATCAGAACTGCACGCGCACGCCCACGGAGCCGTAGGTGTACGCGTCGTCCGGCTTGCGGTCGCCGAACGTGTTGAAGGTCGCGGGCACGCTGCCGCCGGACGCGCGGCCGATCTCGCCGGCGAGGCGCACGAACGGGAAGTTCAGCGACAGCCCGCCGAACACGTTGGTGCGCGTCAGCTCCTGCTTCGCCGAGGCGACGTCGCCGTCGAAGCCGACCGCGAGCGGGATGCCGCCGCCCACGGGCCGCGGCGCGATGTACGCCGACGCGCGCGCCGACGCGTCGTACTTGTCCTGCCCCGCGCCCGCCGAGAAGCCGAGCAGCATGAAGCGCTTGCTCGCGACCAGGCGCCACGACGTGGTGCTCGCCTTGAAGTCCTCGACGCGCACCGAGTCGGCGCTGCCGACGCGCGCGGTGAGGTTCGACGTCGGCAGGTCGCGCTTCAGGATCGACACCGCGACGCCCGGCACGATCGCCGTCTCCTGCAGGATGCCGAGGCGCGCGCCGTAGCCGAGCTTCACCGAACCGTCCGTCGTCGAGAGCGAGACGCCGTCCTCGTCGACGTCGGGGACGTAGAAGGCGCTCAGCAGCACGTCGATGCCGCCGACGTTCGTCAGCCCGACCGGGATCCCCTTGAAGATCCCGATCGCGGCCTCCGCGCTCGGCAGTCCGAGGACCTGCTTCTTCGGATTGAAGTCGCTCGCCGTCCGTCCCTGCAGGCTGAGCGTGACGTTCTCCGTCTGCGGGAGCTGCCCGCTGATGACGTTCGCGCGCAGCCCGATGCTGAAGTGCCCGAGCCCACCGAGCGCGCCGCCGCTGCCGAGGATCGTGTTGCCGCCCGTGATGGACGCGCCGAGCTGCGGCGCCATGAACGCGAACAGGTCGATCGCCTTCTGGCAGGCGTCCTGGCGGATCTGGTCGGGCGAGGTCGACGAGCCGCCGGGGCAGCTGTTCGCCTGCGCGTGCGCGGAGGGCGCGGTGAACGTGAGCGCGGCGCTCGCGGCGGCGAGGACGGCGATGCGGGAACGGCGGGTGCGGGTGCGGCGAGACGACACGACGGACTCTCCTCGGCTACGTCAGGATGACGTGCCCGCCGCCCGACGTCACGTGTCCCAGGCGCCACGCGGGCACCGAGGCCGCCGACGCGGCGGCGAGCACGGCGTCGGCATGTTCCGGCGCCACGAGCGCCACCAGCCCGACGCCCATGTTGAACGTTCGGAACAGCTCGTCCCGTGGGACGTGTCCTGCATCACCGAGCACGCGGAAGAGCGACGGCACCTCCCACGACGAGGTGTCGACCACCGCGTCGAGATGCTCGGGCAGCGCGCGATTGAGATTGCCGGGCAGCCCGCCGCCGGTGATGTGCGCCATCGCGTGCACGCGATCGAGCACCGGCTTGAGCGCCGGCAGATACGACCGGTGCACGGAGAGCAAGGCGTCGGCCACCGTGCCGTCGCTCTCCGGGAAGCGGTCGTGCGCGCCGAGACGCAGACGCTCGGAGACGATCCGCCGCGCGAGCGAGTAACCGTTGGTGTGCAGCCCCGAGCTCGCGAAGCCGATGAGCACATCGCCCTCGCGCACGCGCTCGGAGCCGAGCACGGCGTCCTCCTCGACCCAGCCGACGATGAAGCCCGCGAGGTCGAAGTCGGGCGGCGTGTAGACGCCGGGCATCTCGGCGGTCTCGCCGCCGACGAGCGCGCAGCCGTTCTCGCGGCAGCCCGTCGCGACACCCGCGACCACGGCCTCGACGTTCGCCGGCTCCAGCTTGCCGAACGCGACGTAGTCGAGGAAGAAGAGCGGCGTCGCGCCCTGCACGAGAATGTCGTTGACGCAGTGGTTCACGAGGTCGTGGCCCACGGTGTCGAGCCTCCCCGCCTCGACCGCGACCTTGACCTTGGTCCCCACGCCGTCGGCGCTCGAGACGAGCAGCGGCGCGCGCGCACCGGCCGGCATGCGGAACATGCCGCCGAAGCCGCCGAACCGGCCGCGCGTGCCCGCGGTCATCGTGCTCTCGACGAGCGCCTTGAGGCGGTTCTTCGACGCCTCCGCGGCCTCGAGGTCGACGCCCGCCGCGCCGTACGTCAACGGCGTCTCGCTCATGTCCGTGCTCCGACCGCGCCCCCGCCATTCGTGGGCACCGCGTCGAGCACCGTCTCGAACGCGACGAGCTGGCGGAACTCGGCCACGCGGCGGTCGATCTCGGGCAGCGTGAGCGCGATCGTGCGCTCGTTCGAGAATGCCTCGACCGCGAACGAGCCCATCGCCGAGCCGTAGACGACGGCACGCCGCATGTTCGCCTCGCTCAGGTCGTCCGTCGCGGCCAGCCAGCCGATGAAGCCGCCCGCGAACGAGTCGCCTGCACCGGTCGGATCGAAGATCGACTCGAGCGGATAGGCGGGCGCGAAGAAGATCGACTCGCCCGAGAAGAGGAACGCGCCGTGCTCGCCCTTCTTGATCACGACGTGCTTGGGCCCGCGCGCCATGATCCAGCGCGCCGCCTTCACGAGGTTCGCCTCCTCGGTGAGCTGCCGCGCCTCAGCGTCGTTGAGCGTGATCAGGTCGACGTGGCCGAGCAGGTCGAGCAGGTCGGCGCGCCGGCTCTCGATCCAGAAGTTCATCGTGTCGCACGCCACCAGCTTGGGGCGCGCGACCTGGCGCAGCACGTCGCGCTGCAGCCGCGGGTCGATGTTCCCGAGGAACACGTACGGCGCGTTGCGGAACGCCTCGGGGATCTGCGGCCGGAAGTGCGAGAACACGCCGAGCCGCGTCTCGAGCGTCTCCGCCGAGTTGAGGTCGTGGCGGTAGCGCGCGCGCCAGCGGAAGCTCTCGCCCTCGGCCTGCTCCAGCCCCGCGAGGTCCACGCCGCGCGCGCGCAGCGGCTCCAGCTTCGCCATCGGGTAGTCGCTGCCGACGACGCCGACCAGCTGCACGGGCCCGAAGTGGCAGGCCGACGACGCGAACATGGTCGCCGAGCCGCCGAGGACCTCTTCGGCCTTGCCGAACGGCGTCTCGACGGAGTCGAGGGCGACGGAACCTACAACCAGAACCGACATGAGAGAGAGAGCTGAGAGGGCGGAGGACGGAACGGCGGAGAACGATACGACGGAGGACGATGGAGCGTGAGACGATCGGGCGGACCCTACCAGCGCGAAGCTTCAGGCGCGATTCCGCCTCATCGTCTCACGCCCTTCCGTCCTCCGCCTCATCGTGCTCCGCTTCGCCGTCCTCCGTCGTCTCGCGCCTTACATCCGGTCAGGCGCGGAGATGCCCAGAATCGAGAGGCCGTTCCTGAGCACGATCTGCGCGGCGCGGGCGAGCGCGAGGCGCGCGGTCATCAGCGGCGCCTCCTGCCCGAGCACGTGGTGCTTGTGGTACCAGCCGTGCACGAGGCCCGCCGTCTCCAGCAGGTAGCCCGCGAGCCGGTGCGGCTCCAGGTTCTCGGCCGACTGCGACACGATGCGCGGGAAGTCGACGAGCGCGTTCACCAGCTCCTGCTCGGCCGGCTCGGCGAGCTGCGCGAAGTCGACGCCCGAGAAGTCGAACGTCGCCGCGTCGAGGCCGCCCTGGCGGAAGATCCCGCTCATCCGCGCGTGCGCCATCTGGATGCGGTAGATCGGGTTCTCCTCGCTCTGCGAGCGCGCGAGGTCGACGTCGAACACGAGGTGCGAGTCGCCCTTCCGCTGCAGGTAGAAGTAGCGCACGCCGTCGCGGCCCACCCAGTCGATCAGGTCGCGCACGGTGACGTAGCTGCCCGCACGCTTGGAGATCTTCACCTCCTCGCCGCCGCGGGTCACCGTCACCATCTGGTGCAGCACGTACTCGGGATAGCCCGGCGGCACGCCGACGCCGAGCGCCTGCAGCCCCGCGCGCACGCGCGCGGTGGTGCCGTGGTGGTCGCTCCCCTGCACGTTGATCGCGCGCCGGAAGCCGCGCTCCCACTTCGTCACGTGGTACGCGACGTCGGGCACGAAGTAGGTGAAGTCGCCGCCCTTCGCCGCGCTCTTGCGCATCACGCGGTCCTTGTCGTCGCCCCACTGCGTCGTGCGCAGGAAGAGCGCGCCGTCCTCCTCGTACGTCGCGCCGTTGCGGACGATCGCCTGCACGGTGGCGTCCACCGCGCTCGCGTCGCCGTCCACGTGCAGGTCGGGCGCGATCTGCGCGGCCGATCCCGGCGCGTACAGCGACGACTCGAGGTAGTACGTGTCGAACGCCACGCCGAACGCCTGCAGGTCGAGGTTCTGCTCCGCACGCAGCGCGGCGACGGCGTGCTTGCGCATCGCCTCCAGCAGCGCGAGGTCGTGCGGGCGGCGGCCGGCGTTGATCGCGTCCACGCCCTCGCGCAGCACGTCCACCGGCGGCATGTCGTGCTCGCGCACGTACGTCTCCGCGATCTCGCGGATGTACTCGCCGTTGTAGCCGCCTTCCGGAATGGGCGCGTCGATCCCCGCGAGCTGCGCGGTGCGCACCCACGTGCTCTTCGCCAGGTTCTCGATCTGCGCGCCCGCGTCGTTGTAGTAGAACTCGCGCGAGACCTTCCAGCCCGTCCACTCGAGCAGCGTCGCGATCGCGTCGCCGAGCGCGGCCTGGCGCCCGTGGCCGACGTGGAGCGGGCCGGTCGGGTTGGCGCTCACGAACTCGACGACCACCGGCTCGCCCGCCCAGGTGCCGTCGCGGCCGAACTGCTGGTCGCGCTCGAGGATGGGCGCGATGCCACGGGCGACGAACGCGGGATCGAGCCGGAAGTTGATGAAGCCCGCGCCCGCCACCTCGGCCGCCCGCACGCCCGCGTCGCCGAGCTGCATCTCGGCGATCAGCGCGTCGGCGATGTCGCGCGGCTTGCGCTTGAGCGTGCGCGCGAGCGTCATCGCGAGGTTCGTCGTCCAGTCGCCGAACGACGGGTCGCGCGGCCGCTCCAGCACCACGTCGACGTCGTCGCCGGCCC
Organism: Roseisolibacter agri; assembly: GCF_030159095.1. NCBI lineage: Bacteria > Pseudomonadati > Gemmatimonadota > Gemmatimonadia > Gemmatimonadales > Gemmatimonadaceae > Roseisolibacter > Roseisolibacter agri. The sequence goes on along the minus strand of NZ_BRXS01000004.1, from coordinate 660,455 downwards.
CGATCGCGCTCGCCGCGCGCCGCAGCTCGTCCCGGATCCGGTCGGCGCCGTTCATTCGGACGCCTTGCTCGCGGAGCCGCCCGACGACGAGGTGGCCGACCCGTCCGACTTCGGGGACGCCGGCTTCGACTCGCCGCCCGACGCGCCGTTCCCGGACGAGCTGGACGACGAGGACTCGGCCGACGACTTGTTCGCGGGGCCGCTCGTGCGGTGCGCGTTCTTGCCGTAGTCGGTGAGGTAGAAGCCGCTCCCCTTGAAGACGAGGCCCGCACCGCCCGAGATCGCGCGCTCCGCCACCGCGCCACAGGTCGGGCACTCGGCGGTGCTCGGCGCGTCGCTGATGCGATGGAACTGCTCGAAGTTGTGCCCGTTGGGGCAGCGGAACTCGTAAGTCGGCATGACGTCGGGACTTATCGTGGGTGTGCGAAGCCCCGAAGAATACCCGGGCCCGGAGCGCCCTTCAAGGCGCGGCCGTCAGCGCGCGGCCGCGGTGGGGCGCGACGGGACTGGCAGCGGCGTCGGGCTGCACGGCACCGACGGCCGGTTGCCGCACGGGAACTCGTTCGGGACGCCGAGCTGCGCGCGGACGTTGGCGCCCCAGCAGTAGGTCCGGCCGGCGCCGGTGATCGCGCAGGCGTGCGGCGCGAAGGGCACGAGCCCCACCTGGTCGGGGGGCATCAGCTCGTCGCTCACCGCGACCGCGGACCAGCCCGTCCCGTCCGGCGACGGCGCGTCGAGCTGCGTGGTGGGCGGGTCGAAGTCGCGGCGCTGCAGCAGCCCGGCGGCGTTGGTGCCGGCGCACAGCAGCCGCCCGTCGCCCGCGATGCCGCAGGTCACGTAGGCGCCCACCGCGAGCTGGCGCACGGGCGCCGGCAGCGCGTCGGCCCACGCGCCGAAGCCGGTGCCGACGCGCGGCGCGCAGCGCACGCGCCCCTCGGCGTCGCCCGTGCAGAGCCGCGTCGGCGAGAGGTCGAGCAGGGTCGCCGGCCCGCTGCCCTCGACGCGCGCCGCGGCGCCGAACATGAGCGCCGCGGACGTCGGCCAGCAGTGCACGCCTTCGTCGAGCGCCGCGCAGGTGAGCGAGTCCGACGCGGCCAGCCGGCGCGCCGCGCCCGGCAGCACGATCGCCGCCGGTGCGCGGACGTCGAGATCCCCGCCCTCGGTCGCCGTGCGGACGACGAACGCGGCGCAGCGCACCGCTCCCACGGCGTCCGCCGCGCAGACCTGTCGGTCGCCGACCGCCAGCGCACGCAGCCCGCCGCCGGCGATCGCCCGCTGCGGATCGAGCGGCACGGGTGCCGCGACGCCCGTCTCGCGCCCGCGCCAGCACCACGCGACGTCGGCGCCCCCGTCGAGCGCGCAGACCGCCGCGCCCGCGCCCGTCAGCGCCGACAGGCGCACGCCCGGCAGCACCGCGCGCGGCGCGACGACCGAGTCCGCGGGCGCGAACGCACCCGTGAAGCGCGCGCCCCAGCACGATGCGGCGCCCGCGGCGTCGAGCGCGCACGACCAGTTCGCGCCCGCCGCGACCTCGCGCGAGCGCAGCGCGTCGACGATCAGCGCGGTCGCATTGGGCACCGGGCTCGCCGTAGGGATCGCGCCGAGGACGCGCACCGCGCCCTGCGCCACGCCGGTGAGGATCCCCGTCGTCGCCTCGATCGTCGCGCGCGCCGGGTTCGACGTCGACCAGGTGGCCGGCGCGTCCTGCACCGCGTTGCCGAGCGAGTCGCGGCCGAACGTGGTGAAGCGGACGCGCTGGCCGACCTCGATCACGAGCCCCGTGCGGCGCGGCAGCGTGTCGGCGCGCAGCACGGTCGCGAGCACGACGGGCCCTGGGTTCACCCGCGCGCGGAAGCCCACGGTGCGCGTGCCCGCCGCGGTCGTCAGCGTGGCGACCGCCTCGACGGGCACGACGCCGGTCGCCTGCGTGCCGATGCGCCAGGTCGTCCGCGCCTCGCCGCGCGCGTCGGTGCTGGTGACGATGGGATCGACGCGCTGCGCGGGCTCCCACGTCACCGTCACGCCCGGCACCGGCCGCCCCGCGTCGTCGCGCACGCGCACCGCCAGCTCCGCGGTCGCTACCGGTCCGGCCTGGAAGGTGAAGTCCTGCGCCGACACGGGCTCCAGCGCCACCGGAGCGCCGGGCGTCTCGACCACCGGATCGCTGCCGCAGCCGACGCTCGAGGCCAGCAGCAGCGCGCGGAGGAGCCGCCTCGTCACCCCACCGGCCGGTACCGCCCCCAGACGTCCGCGAACGTGTCCGAGATCTCGCCCACCGACGCCCGCGCGCGCACCGCGTCTATGATCAGCGGCATGAGCGGCGGCCGCTGGGCGCCGGGCTGCGCGTAGGGCACCGCGGCCTCGCGCAGCGCCGCCAGCGCCCGCTCGACGGCCGCGCCGTCGCGACGGCGGCGCACCTCGGCCAGCTGCGCGACCTGCGAGCGCTCCAGCGCGCTGAAGTCGGGCGCCGGGATCACGGGCGGCTCCTCGCCGTCGGCGAACCTGTTGACGCCGACGATCACCGTCTCGCCGCGCTCCACGCGCAGCTGGTGCTCGTACGCGCTGCGCGCGATCTCCTCCTGGAAGAAGCCGCGCGCGATCGCCTCGGGCGAGCCGCCCATCGCGTCCACCTCCTCCAGCAGCGCGAGCGCGCGCGCCTCCAGCTCGTTCGTCAGCGACTCGACGTAGTAGCTGCCCGCCAGCGGGTCGACGGTCTGCGCGGCGCCGCTCTCGTACGCCACCACCTGCTGCGTGCGCAGCGCCAGCGTCGCCGCCTCGGCCGTCGGCAGCGCGAGCGCCTCGTCGTAGCCGTTCGTGTGCAGCGACTGCGTGCCGCCCAGCACCGCGGCCAGCGCCTGCACGGTCACGCGCACGACGTTGTTGAGCGGCTGCTGCGCCTGCAGCGTCACGCCGCCGGTCTGCGTGTGGAAGCGCAGGCGCGCGCTCGCGTCGCTGGCGCCGAACCGATCGCGCATCAGCCGCGCGTACAGGCGGCGCGCGGCGCGGAACTTCGCGACCTCCTCGAACAGGTCGTTGTGCGCGGCGAAGAAGAACGACAGCCGCGGCGCGAACGCGTCCACCGGCAGCCCCGCGTCCACCGCGCGGCGCACGTACTCCATCGCGTTGGCGAAGGTGAACGCGACCTCCTGCACCGCCGTCGCGCCGGCCTCGCGGATGTGGTAGCCGGAGATCGAGATCGCGTTCCACTGCGGCACCTCGGCCGCGCAGAAGCGGAACATCTCCGCGATCAGCGACAGCGACGGCTCGGGCGGGTAGATGTACGTCCCGCGCGCGATGTACTCCTTCAGCACGTCGTTCTGCGTCGTGCCGGAGAGCGTCGCGCGGTCGATGCCGCGCTCCTCCGCGACCACGACGTACATCGCGAGCAGGATCGCCGCCGTCGCGTTGATCGTCATCGACGTCGACACGCGGTCCAGCGGCAGGTCCGCCAGCAGCGCGTGCATGTCCTCGACGGTGTCGATCGCCACGCCCACGCGCCCCACCTCGCCCAGCGCGCGCGGCGAGTCGGAGTCGATGCCCATCTGTGTCGGCAGGTCGAACGCGGTCGAGAGGCCCGTCTGCCCCGCCGCCAGCAGCAGCTTGAAGCGCGCGTTGGTCTCGGACGCGGTGCCGAACCCCGCGTACTGGCGCATGGTCCAGTGCCGCCCGCGGTACATCGTCGGCTGAACGCCGCGCGTGAACGGGAAGCGGCCGGGATCGGCGAGGTCGCGCGCGTAGTCGATCGGCGCGTCCTCGGGACGCACGACGACCGGCACGGGCAGGTCCGAGGGAGAGCGCCGCTCGTCGATCGGCGGCTTGGCGGCAGGCGAGGACATGCCCCGAAGTTAGCCGGGCGGGATGGCGCGGTGCAGCGCCATCCCGCCCGTGTGCCGCGCGCCGGGCGCGGCGTCTAGCGGGCGTGTGCCCGCCGGATGCTCAGCCCGCGCCGACCAGCGCGCCCGTGCCCAGCATCTGGTTCGCCAGCTCGCACTCGTCCTTGCTGCCGATGAAGAGCGGCGTGCGCTGGTGCAGCTCGGTGGGCTGGATGTCGAGGATGCGCTGGTGCCCGTCCGTGGCCATCCCGCCGGCCTGCTCGGCGATGAACGCGAGCGGGCTCGCCTCGTAGAGCAGCCGCAGCTTGCCGCGCGGGCTCTTGGTGTTGGCCGGATAGCAGAAGATCCCGCCGCCGAGGAGGTTGCGGTGGAAGTCCGCGACCAGCGAGCCGACGTAGCGCACGCTGAGCGGCGCGCGGTCGCCCTCGAGCCCGCGATAGCGGCGCATCAGCCCCTTCACGTTGTCCTCCCACGCCTGCTCGTAGGAGTCGTTCACCGACAGGTACTTGCCGCGCTCGGGGATCGCGATGTTCGGGTGCGACAGCAGGAACTCGCCGATCGACGGGTCGAGCGTGAAGCCGTGCGCGCCCTGGCCGGTCGTGTAGACGAGCATCGTGCTCGACCCGTAGATGATGTAGCCCGCCGCGACCTGGCGGCGTCCGGGCTGCAGCATGTCCTCCATCTCGCCGCGCGTGCCGCGCGTGATCTTCCGCATCACCGAGAAGATCGTCCCGACCGGCACGTTGACGTCGATGTTCGACGAGCCGTCGAGCGGATCGAACGTCAGGACGTACTTGCCGCACTTGAAGCCGTCGGGGATCTGGATGATGTCGGGCTCCTCCTCCGACGCCATCGCGCACAGCCGCCCGCCGTGGTCCATCGCCTTGACCATGATGTCGTTGGCGATGACGTCGAGCTTCTGCTGCTGCTCCCCCTGGACGTTCTCCGTCCCCTCGGCGCCGAGGATGTCCGCCAGGCCGGCCGAGCGCACCTTGTTGGCGATCATCTTCGCCGCGAGGGCGACGTCGTACAGGACGCCCGACAGCTCACCCGTGGCCTCGGGGAACTGGCGCTCCTGCTCGATGATGAAGCGCTCGATGGTGACGACGGAGGTCGGCGTGTGCTTGACCACGGAAAGTCCTCAGCAGGGTGGAACGACCGGAAGCGCTGCCGGACGCGAACCGCCAGCAGGCGGCCGCTCGGCCAGCGTCCGCGCCGCGTAGGCGTCGGCCTCGAGCTCGAATCGATTGTGGGCGTAACCCCGACGGAGCGACTCCCAGGCGTAGCGCACCGGGAAGGTGCGCTGCCGGGCAAACTGCTCCACGTGCGCCAGCTCGTGCAAGAGTAACGCCGGAGCGAGCGCGGCCGCATCGGCCAGGAAGATCGTGCGCCCCAGCGTGATGCCCGCGACCGTGCGCCGCCCGAGGCACCAGCCGCCCACGCGCAGCGGGAGCCCGCCGTGGCGCCAGCGCGCGCCGCGCAGCTCCGGATAGCGCGCCAGCAGCGCGTCTGGCAGCGCGATCGGACGCCCGAGCAGCGCGCGCCACGCCGACCGCGCGAGCCCCCTCATCGAAACCTCACGGCAGCTCGGATTCGGATTCGCGCGTCGGCAGCTCCCATCGTTCGGCTCCCGCCTGCACCGTGATCGCGTCGCCGCGCGCCCGCACGACGATGGTCCCCAGCTGGTCCGTGCGCAGCACGCGCGCGCCCATGTCCTGCAGGCGGCGCACGACGTGCGCGCTCGGATGTCCGTACGTGTTCCCCGCCCCGACGCTGACGAGGGCGAGGCGCGGCCGCACCGCCGCGAGGAACTCGGGCGTGCTGCTGGTCGCGCTCCCGTGATGCCCGACCTTCAGCACGTCCGCCCGGAGCGCGGCCGCGACCGCGGGATCGTGCGCGGCGCGCGCCAGCAGCCACCGCTCCTCGGGCGCCTCGGCGTCGCCGACGAGCAGGAACCGCACCCGCCCGACGCGCACCGACAGGACGACGCTGGCGAGGTTCGGATCGTCGAGCGACGCGGTCCATGCGGAATCCGGCGCGAGCACCGTCACCACCATCCCGTCGAGAACGAGCGAGTCCCCGGGCGCGACGCGCCGCCACGGCACGCCCGCCCCGCGCGCCGCCCGCAGCACCTCCTGGTAGACGGGACTCCCGAGGACGAACCCGGGATCCCAGACGCGCGCCGGATGCAGCCGCGCGAGCACCGACGCGGCGCCGCCCACGTGGTCCGCGTGCGGGTGCGTGAGCACGAGCGCCGCCACCACGCCGCCGCGCGCGCGCAGCCACGGCACGACGGTGCGCGCGCCGGCATCGCCACCCCGCCACGCGCGCCCCGCGTCCACCACCAGCCACCGCCCGCGCCGCGTGCGGAGCGCGACGGCGTCCCCCTGCCCCACGTCCAGCACGTGCAGCTCCGCCACGCCCCTGTCGCGTCCAGGCCACAGCGGCGCCCACGTCGCGGCGACCAGCGCGCCGCCCGCGAGCCTCAGCGCACGGCGTCGATGTCGCACCGAGGCGCCGGCGACCAGCAGGGCCAGCGCCCCCATCCCCGCGAGCCACGACTCGCCCCCACTCGGCGCCACGTGCCAGACGGCTCCCGGAGTGCCCGCGCCGGCACGCGCCACCGCGTCGAGCGCCGCGAGCGGCACGCGCGCGGCTCCCGCGACGAACGGCCCGATCCCGTCGAGCGGCGCCACGACGACGGCGAGGAACAGGGCGGGCTGCAGCAGCGCGAGCACGGGCGCCGCCGCGAGGTTCGCGAGCGGGCCGACGAGGCTCACCTGCCCGAAGTGCCACGCGACGAGCGGCGCGGTGACCGCGGTCGCGAGCGTGCCCACCACCAGCTCGCGCAGCAGCGTCACCCGCGGCCCGTCTCCCGCGCGGCGCAGCCACGCCTCGGCCCTCGCGATCATGCCGGGTCGCTGCGGCTGACCGTCGGCGTCGGCGGCGCGCCGCACGAGCTCCCGCGCCACCACACGGCCCGCGACGAGCGCCGCCATCCCCGCGACGCTCAGCTGGTAGCCCAGCTCGAGCACGACGCGCGGATCGACCAGCGGCAGCGCCGCCGCGACCGCGAACACGGCCCAGGGCGACGTGGGGCGCTGCAGCGCGCGCGCGGCCGCATCGAGCGCGAGCATCCCGCCCGCGCGCACCGCGGGCGCGGGACACCCGATGAGCGCGACGTACAGCGCGACCGCACCCACGGCGCCCAGCGACGCGACACGCGGCGACGCGCGCGCGGCGCGCAGCAGCAGCACGAGCGCCTCCGCCACCAGCGCGACGTGGAGCCCGGACACCGAGAGCGCATGCACGAGCCCCGACGCCGCGTACCGGTCGCGCACCTCGGGATCGATGCCGCCCGCGTCCGCGATCACGAGGGCACGCACGAGCGGCGCGTCGTCACCGAAGCGCCGGTCGATCAGCACGCCGGCACGGGCGCGCAGCGCGGGGAGCACGTGGCGCTCGCCCGTGCGCGCGAGGCGCGCGTCGCGCACGAGCACGCGGCCGCCGGCAACGCTGGCGTCTCCACGCACCGCAACCACCTCTCCCGCGTCCGCCGTTCCCTGGCGGACGACCAGCGTCGCGCGCAGCGGGCAGGCCCCACCGCGTACGGCGCCGCGCGCCACGGCCCGCGGCTCGGCCCGCTCGTCCAGCACGACGGCCCACACGCCGCGCTTCGCGGCGGCCGCATGACAGGCCGCGTCGCGTCGCCGCACGTCGCGCGCGGTCATCGCGGCGGCCACCACCACGAGTGAGAGCGCACCCGCGCGGGCGTCGCGCTTCCACAGCGCGAGGCCCGCCACCGCGCCCACTAGCGCGACCACCGGCCACGCCGCACCGGCGAAGCCCGCGAGGAGCCCCGCGCACAGGCAGAGGAAGGCGGCGGTCACGAGCGGCACGCGCACACGATGGCGCCGCCCCTGGCCGACGCCCCCACCCGCGAGACGCGCGCGGTGTCCGCGCGACGCATCTGACACCGCCGGCCGCCGCGGACCGTACGTTCCGGAGAAGACCGCGCGCTCTCCTCTCGCCCCGGACGCCCGTGCCCTGCCTCCTCGCCCTCCTCGCCCTCGCGACCCCGCGCCTGGTCATCCTGGCGCTCTGGTTCCTGACGTCGTGGTTCCGCGGGATGTTCGACTTCGCGCTCTGGCCGATCCTCGGCTTCCTCTTCGCGCCGACGACGCTGCTCTGGTACTCCGTCGTGCAGCACTGGTACGACGGCCGCTGGGGCACCTGGCAGATCGTCGGCGTCGTGGTCGCGCTGATGCTCGACGGCGTGTTCACGCGCGTCTTCGGCAAGCGGAAGTAGGCGCACGCATGCCCGCAACGACGAGGCGCCGCGTCCCGATCGGGACGCGGCGCCTCGCGCGCTTCCAGCCTGCCGAGGACTACCTGTCCTTCACCTTCGCCCAGGTGTCGCGCAGCGTCACCGTCCGGTTGAACACCGGCGCGCCCGGCTTCGAGTCCACCGTGTCGCTCACGAAGTAGCCCGTGCGCTCGAACTGGTAGCGCGTCCCCGGCGGATCGCTCGCCACGCTCGGCTCCACCTTCGCGCCCTTCACGACCACGAGCGACTGCGGGTTGAGCGCCGCCGTGAAGTCCTGCCCCTCCGGCACGTCGTCCGGATCGGGCTGCGAGAAGAGGCGGTCGTACAGCCGCACTTCGGCGTCGAGCGCACGCGCCGCCGAGACCCAGTGGATCGTGCCCTGCACCTTGCGGCCATCCGGCGCGTCGCCGCCGCGCGTCGCGGGATCATACGTGCAGCGCAGCTCGATCACGCGGCCCGACTCGTCCTTCACGACCTCCTGGCACGTGATGAAGTACGCGTAGCGCAGGCGCACCTCGCGGCCGGGGGCGAGCCGGAAGAACTTCTTCGGTGGATCCTCCATGAAGTCGTCGCGCTCGATCCACAGCTCGCGCGAGAACGGCACCAGGCGCGAGCCCTCGAGCGGCACGTCGTGCGGATACGACGGCGCCTCCAGCTCCTCGACCTGCCCCTCGGGATAGTTCGTGAGCACGACCTTGAGCGGGTCGAGCACACCCATCACGCGCGGCACGCGCATGTTCAGGTCGTCGCGCACGTAGTGCTCGAAGGTGGCCAGCTCGGTGCGCGCCGGCTTGCGCGCGACGCCGATCGCGTCGGCGAAGTTGCGCAGCGCCTCCGGCGTCACGCCACGGCGGCGGATGCCGGCGATGGTCGGCATGCGCGGGTCGTCCCACCCCGACACGTGCCCCTCGTTCACGAGGCGCAGCAGCTTCCGCTTGCTGAGCACCGTGTAGTCCAGCTCCAGGCGCGCGAACTCGATCTGCGTCGGCGGGTTCTGCTCGAAGCCGACCTCGCGCACCAGCCAGTCGTAGATGTCGCGGCTGTCCTTGAACTCCAGCGTGCAGAGCGAGCGCGTGATCCCCTCGATCGCGTCCGACAGCCCGTGCGCGAAGTCGTAGAGCGGGTACAGGCACCACTCCGTCCCGCGCCGGTAGTGCTCCGCGTGGCGGATGCGCAGCAGCAGCGGGTCGCGCATGATCATGTTCGGGTGCGCCATGTCGATCTTGGCGCGCAGCACGTGCGACCCGTCCGGGAACTCGCCCGCCTTCATGCGGCGCAGCAGGTCCAGGTTCTCCTCGACGGACCGGTTGCGGAACGGGCTGTCCGTGCCCGGCGTCGTGACCGTGCCGCGCCCCTCGCGGATCTGCTCCTCGTTCTGCGAGTCGACGTACGCCTTCCCCTTCGTCACCAGCAGCTCGGCGAACTCGTACAGCCGCTCGAAGTAGTCGCTGGCGTACAGCTCCGCGTCCCACTCGAAGCCGAGCCAGCGCACGTCGGCCTTCATGGCCTCGACGTACTTCATGTCCTCGGTGAGCGGGTTCGTGTCGTCGAAGCGCAGGTGCACGCGCCCGCCGAACTCGCGCGCGAGCCCGAAGTTCAGGCAGATCGACTTGACGTGGCCGATGTGCGGGAAGCCGTTCGGCTCGGGCGGGAAGCGCGTCGTGACGGGGCGGCCGAAGCGGCCCGTCGCGACGTCCTCGGCGACCATCTCGCGGATGAAGTTCGAGCGGTGCGGAGCGTCGTGGGACACGAGAGAGCGTGCGGAAGAGAGGAAGGGCGGACGACGCGCGCGTCGGCAGCCGTCAGCAGGCCGGCGCCGCGGCGGTCGCGGCCATCGGCAGCGCGAGGCGCCGCGGCGCGGCATCGGGCACCACGACGCCCGTGAACGTCGAGCCGGTCGTGCCGGTGAGCTCCACGATCCGGTAGTCGCCGATCGCGAGGCCGTCCGGCGGCAGCATCACGGTCTTGAAGTCGCGCGTGCGCGCCTGCAGCATCTCGCCGCGCCGCGCCGCCTTTTCCACCAGCACCTCGTGGCGGGTGCCGAGGAGGCGCAGGTTGCGCTCGCGCGCCCCGGCGCGGACGACCGCGATCAGCCGCTCCAGCCGCGCGCTCGCGACGTCGTCCGGCACGAACGTCGCCGGATCCATGCGCGTGGCGGGCGTGCCGTCGCGCGGCGAGAACTTGAAGGTGTACGCGTCCTCGTAGCCCAGCTCCTGCACGAGCGACACCGTCTCCTCGAAGTCCTCGTCCGTCTCGCCCGGGAAGCCGACGATGATGTCGGTCGTCAGGTTGAGCGTCGGGATCGCGGCGCGCAGGCGCGCCACGCAGTCACGGTAGCCCTCGCGCGTGTAGCGGCGGAGCATCCGCTTCAGCACGCGGTCGGACCCGCTCTGCATCGGCAGGTGGACGTGCTCGCACACCTGCGGCACCTCCGCCATCGCGGCGATCACCGCGTCCGAGAAGTCGTTCGGGTGCGGGCTCGTGAAGCGGATGCGGCGGATGCCGTCGACGCTGCCGACCGCGCGCAGCAGCGCCGCGAAGTCGTGCGTCCCGTCGCTGTACGAGTTGACCGTCTGCCCCAGCAGCACGACCTCGCTCATGCCGTCGCGCACGACCTGCTCGACCTCGCGCACGACGTCGTCCAGCCGACGGCTCCGCTCCGCGCCGCGCGTGTACGGCACGATGCAGTACGTGCAGCGGTAGTCGCAGCCGCGCTGCACCGGGATCCACGCCTTCACCCTGTCGAAGCGGCGCGGCGCGAAGTCCTCGTAGTGCTCCTCGAGATCGAAGCTCGTGGCGGTCACGCGCTCGCCCTGCCGCGCGCCCTCCAGCAGCTGCGGCAGCGCGCGGTACGCGTCGGGCCCCACCACCAGCGAGACGTGGCGCGCCTTCTCCAGCAGCGTGGGCCCGAGCCGCTGCGCCATGCAGCCGGCGACGCCCATGACGGTGCCCTTCTTCATGTGGCGGCGCAGCTCGCCCAGCCGCCCGATCACGCGCTGCTCCGCGTGGTCGCGGATCGCGCACGTGTTCACGAGGATCACGTCCGCGCCCTCGGGCCCGTCCACCGCCTCGTACCCATGCGCGGCCAGGCTGCCGTACATGAGCTCCGAGTCGCTCACGTTCATCTGGCAGCCGTAGGTCTCGATGTAGACGGTCGGACGGGACATGGCGGGGCGCAGCGGGAGGAAGGGGCCGGCGGACCGCGCCGGCCCCGCAACTTATCGCGTAAAGCCTTGCCGATGCACCCCTTAGCATGCTGCGCCCGCCCGTCTTGACGGCGCGGGCCGCCGGCGGGACGTTGGGCGGGCGCAACCCGTCGCCGCTCGCCCGCCCTCACCGTCCCGCTCCCGTGCCTCCTCTCCCGTTCCGTCGTGGCGTGCTGGCCGCCGCGCTGGCCGCGATCGCGCCCGTGGCGGCCGCCGCCCAGGCCTCGACGCCGCCCACGCCGCCGCCCTTCGTCACGCGCGCGGCGGCCGCCGCGGACCTCGAGCAGCTGTTCCGCACGATCGAGAGCGTGCACCCGGACCCGTACACGGTGGCGTCGCGGGCGGCGATCGCGCGCGAGCGCGAGGCGGTGCTGCGCGCGCTGCCGGACTCCGTCACGCGCCCCGAGCTGTACCTCCGCTTCGCGCCCCTGGTCGCGATGCTCGGCGACGGGCACACGAACCTGAACCCGCCGTCCGAGGAGTGGGCCGCGGCGAACCGCGCCGGAGCGCCGATCCTCCCGTTCCGCATGACCGTCGATCCGGTCGGGCAGCTGCGCGTGTCGCTGGCGGCGCCGGACGCGCCCATCCGCGCCGGGGACGCGGTGGTCGCCATCGGCGGCACGCCGGTGGCCGAGCTGCTGGATCGCACGATGGCGTCGCTCGGCGGCGAGCTGCTCGCGTGGCGACGCCGGAACGCGGCGGGCTTCCTTCCGCGCCATCTGTGGATGCGCGGGGTGCGCGGCCCGTTCGAGGTGACGGTGCGTCGCGACGGCGAGCCCGCGCCGCTGACCTTCCGGCTGGACGGCCTGCGCCTCGACAGCCTGGATGCCCTCGCGCGCGCGCAGGCGACCGCGCGCGGTGGCGCGGGCGCGCCGCGCGACCTCGAGTACCGCACGCTGCCGGGGCGCGTCGGCTACCTGGAGTTCCGCACGATGACCGCGGCGCCCGACGACTTCGCGCCGCGCATCGCGGCGCTCATGCGCCAGGCCGTGGCCGACTCGATCGGAGCGCTCGTGGTGGACCTGCGGCGCAACGGCGGCGGCAACTCGCAGCTCGGCGAGCTGCTGCTGCAGCACCTGACCGGCGCGCCGTTCCGCATGGCCGCGCGCAAGGAGTGGAAGATGAGCGCCGAGTACCGCGCGATGCTCCGGGCGCGCGCGGAGCAGGCACGTCGCCAGGACTCCGTGCGCTTCGCGGCATCCAACGGCGAGACCGAGCTGCGGCGGCTGCTCGAGGGGCCCGACGGTCGCCTGATCGTCTCGGAGTCGAACGCGCGCGTGCGCCCGCGGCTGGAGCCCCGCTTCGACGGACCGGTGTGCGTGCTCATCGGCCCGGGCACGTTCAGCAGCGCGATGATGACCGCGAACGCGATCCAGGACTACCGGCTGGCGACGCTGATCGGCGAGGAGACGGGCGGCGTGCCGACGTCGTTCGGCGAGCAGTACTCGTTCCGGCTGGCCAACAGCCAGCTGCCGGCCAGCGTCTCGTCCGCGCGCTTCGTGCGCGCGAGCGGCGACGCGAGCGTGCGCGCCGGCGTCGTGCCGGACATCGAGGTGCGGCCCACGGCGGCGGACCTGCGCGCGGGTCGCGACCCGGTGCTGGAGCGGGCGATGACGTGCCCCGCGCGTCCCACGACGAGGCGCTGACGCCGCGTCGGGCGTGCGCGTATCATTGCGCTCCCGGCCCGCCCGACGCGGCGAGCGGCAGGCCATCCGCACTCGACGACGCCTCGCATGCGCTTGAAAGGCCCCATCGCGAAGCTGTTCAGCTTCTCCTCGCGCGACCACGCGAGGCCTGGCCAGTTCATCTCGGGCCCGATCCCACCGGGCGCACCGAGCCACGTGCATCCGTACGCGCGCTTCACGGTGCCGTTCGTCCATCAGGGGCACGTGAACCTGTGCGGCGACGCGTGCGTCGAGATGCTGCTCGCGTTCAAGGGGCGCCCCTACCGCGCCAAGCTGCGCAAGAACCCGCGCGGCATCGTGGAGGGCTCGAACACGGACGAGCTGTCGGAGTGGCTGGCCGAGGCCGGGGTGCGGGTCTACTCGCTGCCGCTGCCGCACGACCGGCGCTGGACGCCGCAGCTGCTCGCGGCGTTCCTCCAGAAGTCCGGCCCCATCATCTGCCAGGGCTCGATGCACTTCGTGCTGCTCACGGGCATCCACGAGGGGCACGTCTTCATCCACGACCCGTGGCGCGGGCAGAACCTCACCTACACGCTCGACGAGTTCAACCGGTTCCTGGCCTGGGTGCCCGACTGCATGCTGGCGGCGTCGGCGTAGCGCCTAAGCGACGGCGACCGCGGTGAGCCGCCCGTCCAGCAGCGCGAGGCGCGCCGGCGCGCGTGCGCCGCGCGGCCGCGACGCATCGGCCAGCGTGACGGTCAGGTAGTCCTCCGTCATCCCGCTCCGGCGTGCGCCCTCGCCGATCACGACGACGTCGGCCGCGCCGCCGACGCGCGATGCCGCGTACGCGTCGCCCTTCGCGCGCGCCAGCGCGCGCAGCTCGCCGGCGCGCCGCTGCGCGACCGCGGGCGCCACGGGATCGGGCAGTCGCGTCGCCGCGGTGCCGGGCCGCGGCGAGTACGGGAAGACGTGCAGCGCCGCGAACGGCAGCCGCTCCACCAGCGCCAGCGTCGCCGCGTGGTCGTCCTCGGTCTCGCCCGGGAAGCCGGCGATCACGTCGGCGCCGAGTCCGAACACCGCGCGGCCGTCGACCAGCCGCTCGACGGACGCGGCATAGGCGTCGGCCGTGTACCAGTGCCGGCCCATCCGGCGCAGGAGGCGGTCGCTCCCCGACTGCAGCGGCGCGTGCAGGTACGGGCAGACGTGGCCCGCTGCATCGCGCAGCAGCGCCGCGAGTCGCGCGTCCACCTCGGTCGCCTCGACGCTCGAGAGGCGGAAGCGCGCGTGCGGAACTCTGTGCACGAGCGCCTCCAGCAGCGCGCCGAGCGAGGTGCCCGCGTCGCGGCCGTAGGTGCCGATGTGGACGCCCGTGAGCACGAGCTCCGCGTGGCGCTCCGCCAGCCGCTCCGCCTCGTCGAGCAGCGTCGCCATGGGCCGCGAGCGGTTCGCGCCGCGCGCGATGGTCGTCGCGCAGAAGGTGCAGTGCTCGTCGCAGCCGTCCTGCACGCGCAGCAGCGCGCGGGCGCCCCTCTGCACCGCCGCGACGGCCGCTGCGGCGTCCGGCGGCAGGTCGAGCGCACGCGCCAGCGCGAGCATGTCGGCGCCCGGCACCAGCGCCTCGACACCGGGCAGCGCGTCCAGGCGCGCGGGATCGGTGGCCGCGCGCGGCAGCGCCGACGCGCAGCCCATGATCACGGTGCGGAGCGCCGGCCGCTCCCGCGCGGCGCGCCGGACCGCCTTGCGCAGGTCGGCCTCCGCCTCCGCGGTCACCGCGCAGCTGTTGAACACCGCGACGTCCGCGTCGGCCGCCTCGTCCACGACCGACGCGCCGGCCGCGGCGAGCATCGCGCGCACCGTCTCGCTGTCGTACTGGTTGGCGCGGCACCCGAAGGTGCGCAGGTGGACGTTCATCCCTCTCCGCGGTCAGCCGCGCGACGGCGGCACCGGCTCCAGCGGCAGGAGGATGTGGAACTGGCTGCCCTGCCCCTCGACGCTCTGCACCCAGATGCGGCCGCCGTGCGCGTCGACCGCGAGCTTGCAGAACGCGAGCCCGAGCCCCGAGCCGCGGACGCGCGGCGCGGTCTGCAGCTTCACCGTCTCGAACTTGCGGAAGATCAGCTCGTGGTACTCGGGCGGGATGCCCGGGCCGTCGTCGGCGACCGTCATCAGCACGCCGTCGGGATCGCGCCGCGCGGTCAGCCGCAGCGTCACCGCGCCCGAGCCGTGCACCAGCGCGTTCTGCAGCAGGTTGCTGAAGACGCGGCGCAGCAGCGCGCGGTCGGCGACGAAGCCCGGCGCGTCGGGCGCCACCTCCACCGACGCGCGCGCGCCCGCCGCCTCGAGCCGCATGTGCCAGTCGTGCAGCAGCTCGGCGAGGAACTCGCCCGGCGCCACCGGCTGCGGCTTGAGCGTGATCGCGTTCTGCTCGATGCGCGCGATCTGCAGCAGGTCGTCGATCAGCGCCAGCAGCTCCTGCGACTTGTCCTGCGCGTCGGTGAGCGCGCCCTTCTGCTGCTCGGTCACGCCGCCGAAGTCGCCGTCGATCACCATCTCCAGCGTCGCGAGCACGGAGGTCAGCGGCGACTTCAGGTCGTGCACGATCATGTTCATCAGATCGTCGCGGACCTTCTCCAGCTCGCGCAGCTTGCGCAGCGAGTCCTCGAGCGCGTCGGTCGCGCCCTTGAGCTTGAGCAGGCTGCGCACGCGCGCGCCGAGCACCAGCCGGTTGTGCGGCTTGGTGAGGAAGTCGTCGCCGCCGGCCTCGATCGCCTTCACGCGGTCGGCGGTGTCGTTCAGCGCCGTGACGAAGATGACCGGGATGCGCGCCGTGCGCGGATCGCGCTTGATGCGCCGGCACACCTCGAAGCCCGTCTGCCGGTCGGGCACGCCCAGATCGCCCGCCGGCATCGACACGTCGAGCAGGCAGAGGTCCGGGCGGTGGTCGAAGCACGCCGCGAGCGCGCTCGGGCCGTCGGACGCCGCGACGGTCCGGAAGCCGAGGATCTGCAGCTGATCGGCCAGCAGCTCGACGTTCGCGGCGACGTCGTCAGCGACCAGGATGAGGGGCTCGTCCGCGGTGGGAGCGGTCATGCGCGACGGTGGACGGTCAGGGCCGCACGGTGAAGCCGATGCTGACGGTCCAGGCGCGCTCGCTCGCGGCGCCCACCGACGGCGCGACCGTGCCGTTCAGCGTGCGCGACGCGTGCTGCAGCGCGAGGTCGCCCAGCGCGCGCCCGCCGGCGAACGGCAGCCCGAGCCCGCCCGCGAAGGCGCGCTCCTTCACCTCCGCGCCGCCGAGGCCGAACGGCAGCGTGCGCTCGCGACCGCCCAGGCGCAGCAGCAGCGGCACGTCGCCCAGGCGCGGGCCCACGGCCTCGACGCCGGCCATGAACTCGGGCGCGTCGCGCACCTCGAGCGCCGCGCTCCCGAGCTCACGCATGCGCGTCCACGTCGTCCGCGCGTAGCCGGCGGAGAAGCTCGCGCCGGTGATGCGGTCGAAGCGGACGGCGACGCCCAGGCGGTCCGGCGCCTTGCCCGTGCGGAGCGTGCTGTCGCCGCGCTCGACGTGCATGTCGAGCCCGCGGCGCGCCGAGCCCGCGATCGAGAGCCCGCGCACCGGCGTCAGCTCGATGCCGCCCGACACCGCGGCGCCGCTGTACGTGAGCGTGGACGAATCGGAGACGGAGCCGAAGCGGCTCGTGTCCGCGAACAGGCGGCCCGACACGAGCCGGTTCTCACCCGTCAGCACGTGGCCCGCGACGCCCACGCGCAGCCAGCGCGCGGCGATGTAGCCCAGGCCGAGCCGGAGGTCGGCCACCGACCCGCGCGACTCCACGGACTCGGTCGCGGTCACGGTCTCGTCGCCGATGCGCGTCGTCGTCTGGTACGTCGTCGTGAACGTGCGATCGAGGTACGTCGACGCGCTGATCCCCACCGCGAGGCGGTCGCGCACCGGCAGGCCGACGGAGATCACCGGGAAGCGTGCGATCGTCGCGTTCTGGCTGCCGCCCGCCGCGCTCACGCGGCGGAACTCGGGATCGTACTGCGCGGTCAGCGACGCGCGGCGGAAGTACGAGATCGCCGCGGGATTGAGCGGCGACGTCTGATCGAACTCGCCGATGCCGCCGCCCGTGCCGAGCGCGCGGGTGCTGAGCTGGCCCGTCGGGTAGCCGAACCCCTGCGCGCCCAGGCTGCCCTGCGCCGTGAGAGCGGCGGGCATCGCCGTGCCGGCGAGGATGACGGCCGCGCGGACGACGCCGCGGCGGAAGGAAGGCGTGGGCATCAGGGGATCCCGAAGTCGGTGCGGGGGATGTAGCTCAGGCGCAGGCGTGGACGCAGCCCGCTCGCAGCCTCGGTCGAGAAGAAGCGCACCTCACCGACCTGCACGCCTTCCTGCGACGAGCGCAGCACGAGCGCGCGCTGCGTGCCGGCCGGCAGCGCGCGCCAGGCGCGCACGAGCGCGACCAGCGACACCGACTTGCGTCCGCTGTCGCTCGGCGCCAGGCGCAGCGAGTCGAGCGCGAGCACCGCCGAGCTGGCGACCAGGCCGGCCGCGCGGCGCACGTCGCGCACCGTGTCCGTCGCGACGACGCCCTGCGGCGTCAGCGTGACCGAGTCGGTGGCCGCGATGCCGCGCGCGGGCCGCTGCACCAGCTCCAGCGTCGCACGCACGATCGTCGTCGAGTCGGAGAGGAAGCGCGGGACGTTGAAGCGCACGAACACGCGCTGCGCGGGCACGCCGCCCACCACCAGATCGGTGCCGATCGCGGCGCGTGCGGAGCGCGCGACGAACGAGAAGTCCTGGAAGCTCGCCGCGACGCCCGGCACCGCCGGCGTCACCGACGACGGGAGGACGACGACCGGCTGGTACGTCGTGTCGCGCACCGGGTCGAAGGTCAGCCGCGCGCCGAGCGTGTTCAGGCCGCCCGCCGCGCTCTGGAAGCGCACCTGCGCGGCGGCGGTGCTGACGAGGCGCAGGCCGATACGCAGCCGCCGCGTGGTCCGCGTGCGGTTGACGAACGCGCTGTCGGAGATCCGCACGCGGACCGAGTCGGGGATCGTCCCGGGCTGCAGCGTCAGGCCGCCCAGCCGGCGGGCCGGCCGCATCAGCGCCGTCAGCAGCGCCGCCGAGGTGTCCGCGGGCGTGGCCGAGTCGACCTCGAACGCCTCGATGGTCACCGGCTGCGTGAAGCGCGTGCCCGCCGTGTCGATGCGCAGGCTGAGCGTCGTGCTGTCGGCGGTCGTGATCGTCACCGAGTCGCCGCCCGAGGGCGGGAAGTACCGGTTCGGGATCGTGTCGAAGCGGATCACCGCGCGCACGTCCACCGAGTCCGGCCCGGGGCGCAGCGCGAGCAGCAGCGACGTGGTCTCGCCGGTGTTCGGGAAGCCCGCCACCGTGCTGTCGAGCGCCACGGCGTCGAGCACCGTGTCGAGGACCGCGGTGTTGGCGATCGGACAGAGCGACGGGCAGGCGGCGCCCCCGTCGAGGCGCTCGCTGCAGGCCGCCGCCACGACGGCGACGAGCGCGAGCAGCGCGGCGAGGCGGCGGGGCGCCTGGAGGATGACGGACGTCACGAGAGAGAGCGAGGGACGGGCGGAAGGACCGGAACGGGCGAGCACGGCGTCAGCCGCCGGCGAGCGAGTCGGGGAGGAACGGGCGCGGGAGCAGCTCGGCCATCGTCCACGCCTGCGCGCGGCCGTCGGCCACGACGCTCACGATCGGCAGCGACGGCGCGAACTCGACGAGCACCTGGCGGCACATGCCGCACGGGGGCGCGGGCTCCTCCGCCTCGGTCGCGATGACGAGCAGCTCGAAGTCGCGACGCCCCTGCTCCACCGCGGCGACCACCGCGCCACGCTCCGCGCAGATGCCGGACGGGTAGGCCGCGTTCTCGACGTTGCACCCCGCGATCACGGCGCCGTCGCGCGTCAGCAGCGCGGCGCCCACGCGGAAGCGCGAGTACGGGGCGTACGCGCGCGTCATCGCCTCTCGGGCGCGCGCGGTCAGCTCGGCCAGCCGCGGGTGCGCGAGCGCCGGCGCCGTCACGAGCCCACGACGGTCGCGAGGAACGAGGTGCCGCTGCCGCGGAACGCGACGCCGAGCCACTCGGCCACCGTGGCGCCCAGGTCCGCGAACGTCGCGCGCTCGCCGACGAAGCCGGGACGGACGCGCGCGCCCGCCACCAGCAGCGGCACCCGCTCGCGCGCGTGGTCGGTGGTGGGGGTCGTCGGGTCGTTGCCGTGGTCGGCGGTGATGAACAGCAGATCGTCCTCGCGCAGGTGCGACTGGAGCATCGGGAGCGCCGCGTCGAACTCGCGCAGCGCTCCCGCGAAGCCGGGCACGTCGTTCCGGTGCCCGTACTGGGTGTCGAAATCTACCAGGTTGGCGAAGAGCAACCCACCCGAGCCCGTCCGGAGCCACGCGTCGATGGCCTGGATGCCCTCCGCGTTGGCGGCCACGTGACGGCTGGACAGCCCCCGGCCGGCGAACAGGTCGTCCACCTTCCCCACCCCGGCCCGCGGCACCCCGGCCGCCTCGAGGGCGTCCAGCAGCGTCTCGGCCGGCGGGGCGATGGAGTAGTCCCGCCTGTTCTTTGTCCGCTGCCAGGCGCCGATGGTTCCCACGAAGGGCCGGGCGATCACGCGGGACACGTCGTGCGGGGCCACCAGGAGCGCGCGGGCGGTCTCGCAGGCCGCGTACAGCTCCTCCAGCGGGACGACCTCCTCGTGGGCCGCGATCTGGAAGACCGAGTCCGCGGACGTGTAGAGGATCCAGTCCCCGGTCCGGACGTGCTCCGCGCCGTGGTCGTCGAGGATGGCGGTCCCACTGCCGACGACGTTGCCGATCACCCCGCGCCCGGTCGCCGCGGCGAACTCCGCCACCAGCTCCGGCGGGAAGCCGGCCGGGTAGGTCGGGAACGGCCGCTCCAGCTGCACGCCCGCGATCTCCCAGTGGCCGGTGGTGCTGTCCTTCCCAGCCGACCGCGGGAGCATCCGGCCCCAGGCGCCGGCCGGCTCCGCGACGGCGGCGATTCCGGCCAGCGGCGCCACGAGGCCGAGGCCCAGGCGCTCGAGGTTGGGGAGCGGCAGCCCGCCCATCGCCGCGCAGACGTGGCCCAGCGTGTCGCTGCCGACGTCGCCGTAGTCCGCCGCGTCGGGCGCCTCGCCGCAGCCCACCCCGTCGAGGACGAGGATCACCGCGCGCCGCGTCGTGGAACCTGCCTGGCCCTGGGTCATGCGTCGTGGTGGAGGTGCGGGACGCGCTGGCGCAGCCCGGTCAGCAGCTCGTACGGCGACATCTCGGCGCGGTCCGCGACGTCGCTCACGGTCAGCAGCGCGTCGCCGTCCCGGCCGATCAGCGTAGCCACGTCGCCCACGGCGCAGGGCACGCCGGTGACGTCGAGCATCGTCATGTCCATCGTGACGCGCCCCGCCACCGGGACCTCGCGCCCGTGCAGCAGCGCCACCCCGCGGTTGGACAGCGCCCGCCGATAGCCGTCCGCGTACCCCGCCGCCACCGTCGCGATCCGTGCCGGCCCGCGCGCCGTCCACGTCGCGCCGTAGCTCACCGTCTCGCCGTCGCGCAGGTCGCGCACGTCCACGACGCGCGCGCGCAGGTGCGCCACCGGCTCGGCCTCCAGGACCGCGCCGGCCGACACGCCGTAGAGGAACACCCCCGGCCGCACGACGTCCCATCGCGAGCCGCCCTGCGCGCGCTCCGCGCCCGGGCTGTTCTCGGCGTGCACCACCTGCGGTCGCGCGGGGAGGGCACGCACCGCGGCGTCGAAGCGCGCCTCCTGCTCCGCACGCGACGCGTCGTCCGTGTCGGCGGAATGGAAGTGCGTGTACGCGCCCTCGGGCGGATGCGCGCGGATGGCGTCGTGCAGCGCGTCGACGGCGTCCCAGCGCACGCCCGCCCGGCTCATGCCCGTGTCGATCGACAGGTGCCAGGCGTCGCCGCCGATCGCGGCCCACGCGCGCACGTCATCGCCGCGATGCAGCGACGGCGTGAGCCCGGCCGCGTGCGCGCGCGGCAGCTCGCTCGCCAGCAGCGGCGTGAAGACGACGATGCGATCGGTGATGCCGGCATCGCGCAACGCCTCACCCTCGTGCACCGCCGCGACGCCGAACGCCCACGGCGACAGCGCCCGCAGCGCGCGCGCCACCGGGATCGCGCCGAGCCCGTACGCGTCGGCCTTCACCATCGGCAGCAGCGGCACGCGCGCGTGCGCCTGCACGCGTCGTGCGTTGCGCACCAGCGCGGCGAGGTCGACGTCGACCCACGCGCGCTGGCGGTCCGCGCAGAGGTCCGCGTCCGCCCCCGCGTCGGGGCGCACGACGCCGGTCGGCGCGAGGACGGCGGGGTTAGATTCTGCGGGCATGCCGGGAACGGCGCGCGCGGCGCGCGGCGGTGGAGGTCGGAGAGCCGCGAAACCTAAGGGACGGCGCGGGAGCGATGCAAGACGACCACACGGGGCAAGCGCCCGTCACGCTTGAAGATACGCTCGCGCTCATGCGCGACCTGCGGGCCCGCTGCGACTGGGACCGCGCGCAGACGCACGAGTCGCTGCGCCCCTACCTGATCGAGGAGGCGTACGAGGTCGACGAGGCGATCCAGCACGCGGTGCGCGACGGCACGCCGAAGGCCGACGCCACGCTGCGCGACGAGCTGGGCGACCTGCTGCTGCAGGTGCTCTTCCACTCCGTGGTGGCCGAGGAGCGCGGCGCGTTCGGGCTGCACGACGTGGCGCACGCGCTCGTGACGAAGATGCGCGCGCGGCATCCGCACCTCTATCCGCCGCCGGGCGAGGCGGCGCCGACCGAGCGTCCGGGCTGGGAGGCGCTGAAGGCGAAGAAGCGGCGCGCGATCGACGAGGGGCTGCCCGAGGCGCTGCCGGCGCTGCACCGCGCGCACCGGCTGCAGGACCGGGCGGCCGGCGTCGGCTTCGACTGGCCGGACGTGCAGGGACCGCTGGAGAAGGTCGAGGAGGAGCTGCGCGAGGTGCGCCACGAGCTCGCGCACGCGCCGCCGCCGGAGCTCGCGCACGGCCTGCTCGTCTCGGACCACCGCCACGCCGCGCTGGAGGCGGAGCTGGGCGACCTGCTGTTCTCCGTCGTGAACCTGTGCCGCAAGGCGGGCGTGCATGCCTCGCTCGCGCTCGACAAGGCGAACGCGAAGTTCGCCGCGCGCTTCGGTGCGATCGAGCGGTTGGCGGCGGAGCGCGGGATCGATGTGAACTCCGCCGGACTCGAGACGCTGGACCGGCTCTGGGACGAAGTAAAGGGAAAGAAGTAGCGGAGGACGGAACGGCGAAGGACGGAACGGCGGAAGACGATGACGCGTGAGACGGAAAGGCGGACCTTTCAGGCTCGAAGCTTCGAGCCAAAGGGTCCGCCTCATCGTCTCACGCCTTACCGTCTTCCGCCGTTCCGTCCTCCGCTTCTCCGTCCTCCGCCGTTTACGGGCGAAGCCGGTCCATCAGCCGCGGAAACGGAATGACCTCGCGAATGTGCTCCACGCCGGCGATCCACGCGACGGTCCGCTCCAGCCCGAGCCCGAAGCCCGAGTGCACGAAGGTGCCGTAGCGGCGCAGGTCGAGGTACCAGTCGTACGCCTCCTCCGGCAGCCCTTCCTCGCGCAGGCGGTGCAGCAGCTTGTCGTGGTCGTCCTCGCGCTGCGACCCACCGATGATCTCCCCGCGGCCCTCCGGCGCCAGCAGGTC
The DNA here is from genome assembly GCF_030159095.1 of Roseisolibacter agri. Lineage (NCBI taxonomy): Bacteria > Pseudomonadati > Gemmatimonadota > Gemmatimonadia > Gemmatimonadales > Gemmatimonadaceae > Roseisolibacter > Roseisolibacter agri. Next base: position 637,742 of record NZ_BRXS01000004.1, on the reverse strand, counting down.
GGCGCAGAGCACCGTGCGCGGATCGGCCGGGTTCTCCTTCATGTAGAAGGCCTTCGCCTCCTTCGGGTAGTTCATCACGAACACGGGGCGCTCGTACTCCGCGACGATCAGCGCCTCGTCCGGCGCGCCGAGGTCCTCGCCCCACTGGATGTCGCTCCCCTTCGACTGGCAGAGCTTCACCGCGTCGCCGTAGTCCAGGCGCACGAACGGCTCCATCACGCACGCCAGCTTGGACGTGTCGCGCTCCAGCACCTTGAGCTCGTCCTGCCGGCGCTCCAGCACGCGCTGCACGAGGAAGCGGACGAACTCCTCCTGCAGGTCCATGTTGTCCGTCTGGTCGTACCACGCCATCTCCGGCTCGATCATCCAGAACTCGGTGAGATGGCGGCGCGTCTTCGACTTCTCGGCGCGGAAGGTCGGGCCGAACGTGTAGATGCGGCCGAGCGACGCCGCGAGCGCCTCGCCGTAGAGCTGGCCCGTCTGCGCGAGGTACGCCGTCCCCTCGTCGAAGTACTCGGTCGAGAAGAGGCCCGCGCGCTCGCCGATGGCCGCCGTCAGGATCGGCGTGTCGGCGCGCACGAAGTCGCGCTCGTAGAAGAAGTCGTGGATCGCCTGCTCCACCTCGTGGCGGATGCGCAGGATCGCGACCTGGCGCGGGGAGCGCAGCCAGAAGTGGCGGCGGTCGAGCAGGAAGTCGACGCCGTGCTCCTTCGGCTGGATCGGGTAGTCGAGCGGGCTCGCGCCGACGAGCGTGATCGCGCTGATCCCGAGCTCGTAGCCGCCGGGCGCGCGGGCGTCGGCGCGCACCTCGCCCGTCACCGCGAGCGACGCCTCGTGCGTCAGCTGGCCGAAGGTCTCCCACGTCTCCGGCGCCACGGCGTTCTTCACCACCACGCCCTGCAGCTGGCCGCTGCCGTCGCGCATCACCACGAACGCGACCTTGCCGGAGGAGCGCAGGTGCGTGACCCAGCCGCGCACGGTGACGGTCTGGCCGGCGTGGCGGCCCAGTTCGGAGATGCGAGCGAACGGGAATGTCATTGTCGGATCGGCAGTTACGCGCGCTTTCGCGTGGCCCGGCAACCTAACCGAGCCCTTCGGCCGACGTCAACGGAACGGTGCGCGGGCATCGGTCGGGCGCGCGTCGTCACGCCGTGCGCCGCGCGGCCCGAGGCGCGCCCTGTGGCGCCCTCGCACCGCCGTAGCGTCCTGCACGTGACCGCCGTCACGAGCGCGGCCGCACGCGCGGTGGCGGGCGGCGACGAGCTTGCGTCCTATTCGGGACGCCGTGCACGCCGGGGCACGCGACGGGCACGTGAGGAGACGCACGGCCGTTCGCGCCCCAATCCGCGTTCGGCTAACTTCGTGACACCGCACCCATCCGTCCGATCCGCGGCATGACGCTCCGCTCTCGCCTCGCCCTCGGCTTCTCGCTCATCGCTCTGCTGCTCGGGGTGCCGCTCGTGCTGGCGCTCCGCGCGCTGCAGACGTCTGCGCTGGCCGTCGACGACCTGCGGACCCAGGAGATGGCCGCCTCGCGGCTGATCGGGCAGGTGCGCGCGACGGCGATGGAGCTGCGCGACGCCGACAAGGCGGTGCTCTTCGTCCCGGACTCCGGCGAGAGCGAGCGCTGGATGCTGGAGAGTGCGCAGCGCCTCACCACGCTCGCCGACTCGGTGCGGCCGTACGGCCTGCACACGCTCGCGGCGCGGCTGCGGCACTCGGGCCACACCATCCAGACCTACGGGCAGATCGAGTGGGCGGCGGCGTCCGACAGCAATCCCGCGCTCGCCGACCGCGTCTCCACGCAGCACATCCTCCCCGCCATCGAGGCCGTGGAGCGATCGGCGGCGGAGGCGGAGAACTCGCTCGCCGTGCGCGCGCAGGAGCGCGTGGTGCGGACGAGCGGGCAGTCGCGCGAGGCGTTGCAGCTCGCCGCGACGCTGCTGGCCGCCGCGCTGGCGGGCGCCCTCATCGTGGCGATCTGGATCACGCGGACCATCAGCCGTCCGGTGCGCGACCTGGAGCTGGGCATGAGCGCCGTCGCCAATGGCGACTTCGAGCACGAGCTGCGCATCGCGCCGTCGCGGGAGGACGAGTTCGGACGGCTGGCGGCCAGCTTCCAGTCGATGGCGTCGCAGCTCGCGGAGCTCGACAAGCTGAAGGCGGAGTTCGTGTCGGTCGCGTCGCACGAGCTCAAGACGCCCATCAACGTGATCCTCGGCTACCTCACGCTGCTCGAGGACCGCCTCTACGGCCCCGTGACCGACAAGCAGCTCGAGGTGCTCGCCACGGTGGAGAACCAGGCGCAGACGCTGTCGCGCCTCGTGCAGCACCTGCTGGACGTGAGCCGCTTCCAGGCGGGCGCCGCGCGGCTGGAGCCGCGGCCGATGTCGCTGCGCGGCTTCCTCACGGAGCTGGAGCAGACGTTCGACGTGCTCGCGATGCAGGGCCGCGTCACGTTCACGGTCAGCGCCGCGCGCGACCTGCCCGAGGTCGTGACGTGGGACCGCGACCGGATGAACGAGGTGCTCGCCAACCTGCTGTCGAACGCCTTCAAGTTCACGGACGCCGGCGGCCGCGTCGAGCTGACCGCCGCGCCGGCCGCGGGCGGCGACGTGGTGCGCATCACCGTGCGCGACTCGGGCGCCGGCATCCCGGCCGAGCAGCTCCCGCACATCTTCGACAAGTTCTTCCAGGCCGACAACCAGAGCGCCTCGGCGCACAAGGGGAGCGGGCTCGGACTCGCGATCGCGCGCGAGATCGTCGAGGCGCACGGCGGCAGCATCGGCGTCGAGAGCACGCGCGGCGTCGGCACGGTGTTCTGGCTCGTGCTGCCGCTGGTGTCGGGCCAGCCGACGCCCGCGATCGAGCCCGCCGTCGCCATCCGCGACGGCGGACCGTCGGGAGGACGCGCACTGCCCGTGGGCGCGGGGCGCGCGTGATCGCCGCCGCGCGCGCCGGCGGCGGCCGGCGGATCCGCATCGCGGCACTCGTGCTGGCGGCGCAGGCCTGCCGGCCGCCCGCTCCCGCCGCCGTGCCCGCGGTGGTCGAGCCGTTCCCGGCGATCGCCGCGCGTACGTGGAGCACGACGCGCGAGGCCGCGGCCGAGCTGCAGCGCCGCGGCGAGCCCGCGCAGGCGGACAGCCTGCTGACGGAGTTCCGCACGCGCTTCCCGGGCACCCCCGCCGCCACCGAGGCGCTGTTCCAGCGCGCGCTGCTGCGCGCCGACCCGACGAGCCGCGCGAGCGCGCCACGCGCGGCGGTCTCCGACCTCGACGCCTACGAGGCGGGTGGCGAGCTGCAGCCGCACCACGCGGCGTCGGGCGTCATCCGTCGCCTGCTGCTGCAGAACGACTCGCTGCGCGTCGCCATCGCGGCCGAGCGGATCTCGGCGGCGGTGCTGGTGCCGCGCGACAGCCTGAAGCCGCGCGACGATGAGGTCGTGAAGCTGCGCGCGGAGCTGGAGCAGACGCGCGCCGAGCTGGATCGCGTGCGCCGCCGCCTCGCGCCGCGCCGCCGCCCGTAGTGGCCCTGCCGCCGGCAGTCGTCGTACGCAACCCGCGCGCGCGCCGCGCCGCCGACGCCCTCCACCCCGACGTGCTCCGCACGCTCGGCGCGCGCTACGACGTCACCGTCGTCACGCCCGACGACGCGGCCGGCGTCACCTGCGCGGCGGCGAGTGCGGCACGCGACGGGGCATCGCTCGTCGTGGCGGCCGGGGGCGATGGAACCGCGCGCGCGGTCGCGCAGGGCCTCGTCGGCACCGGCGTGCCGCTCGCGCTGCTGCCCGCGGGCACGGCCAACGACCTCGCGCGCGCGCTCGGCCTGCCGCGGAACGTGGTCGCGGCGGCCGCGCGGGCGACGACGGGTGACGCGCGCGCCATCGACGTCGTCGAGGCGGGCGGCGCGGTGTTCTGCACGGTGGGCGGGCTCGGGATCGTCGCGCACAGCGCGTTCATGGTCAACGCGCTCAAGGCGCGCGGCGGCACCGTGCGCGCGGCGGCATCGGCCGCGGGGAGCGCGATCTACAAGCTGACGGCGAGCGCGGCGCTGCTGCGGCACGGCGGCGACACGCGCACGCTGCAGGCCAGCTGGCTCACGCCGCAGGGCGTCCGCCACGACGAGACGCTGCGCATCCACGGCGCGTTCGTCGCCACGCAGCGCTACCTGGGCGGCGGGCTCTCGCTGCCGCACGTCGGGGCGGACGACGACGGCGTGTTCGAGCTGCTCCTCGTCCCCGCGACGTCGCGCCCGCGCCTGCTCGACGCCTTCACGCGCCTCTCGCTCGGCCTCCCGATCCCGGACGGCGTGCTGCGCGTGATTCCCGCGACGGAAGCGCACCTCGCGCTCGGCGACGAGGACGCGCTGCTCGGTGATGGCGAGTGCTTGGCGAGCGGGCGGCTGTTCACGCTGCGCGCACGACAGCGTGCGCTCCGTGTCATCGTGTGAACGCGGAAAGCGGAGGACGATACGGCGGAGAACGGAACGGCGGAGAACGGAACGGCGGAGGACGGAAAACCGTGAGACGGCAGAGCGGACCCTTCGAGCTCGAAGCGTCAGGCCGAGCGGTCCGCCCCATCGTTTCACGCCCTTTCGTCCTCCGCTTCACCGTTCTCCGCCCCTCCGTCCTCCGCCGTTCCGTCCTCCGCCGTTGCGCGCTCACCCAACCCGGAAGAGATCGAGAGCGCGCGCATAACGCGTCGACAGCACGTTCCTGAGCCCCTGCGACTCCGGCGCCGTGAGCTCCGGATCGCGCGTGAGCAGGCGGTCGGCCGCCTCGCGGGCGCGCAGGTTCAGCTCCTCGTCGCGCAGCGGGTCGGCGACGCGGAACGTGGGCTCCCCGCTCTGCCGCTCGCCGAACAGGTCGCCCATCCCGCGCAGCCGCAGGTCCGCCCGCGCGATCTCGAAGCCGTCCTCCGTGCCGACGAAGGTCTGCAGCCGCTCCGCCGCCTCCTGCCCGACGTCGCCGAGCAGGATGCAGTACGACTGCTCGCCGCCGCGGCCGACGCGGCCGCGGAGCTGGTGCAGCTGCGACAGCCCGAAGCGCTCGGGATGTTCGATCAGCATCATCGTCGCGTTGCCGACGTCGATGCCGACCTCGATCACCGTCGTCGCGACCAGCAGGTCCAGCTCCCCGTCGCGGAACGCGCGCATCACCGCGTCCTTCTCGTCGCCGGGCAGACGCCCGTGCAACAGCCCCACGCGCCGGCTGGCGAACGGGCCTTCGGCCAGCTCCGCGTACGCGATCGTCGCCGCCTTCAGGTCCGACTTCTCGGACTCGTCGATCAGCGGATAGACGACGTACGCCTGCCGCCCCTTCTGCAGCTCGCTCTCGACGAACTGCAGCACGCGCTCGCGCGCGCTCTCGGGGCGCATGGCGCTCGTGATGGGCTGGCGACCGGGCGGCTTCTCGTCCAGGATGCTGACGTCGAGGTCACCGTACAGCGTCAGCGCCAGCGACCGCGGGATCGGCGTCGCGCTCATGAGGAGCACGTCGGGCGCGTGCCCCTTGGCGCCGAGCGCCTTGCGCTGCTCGACGCCGAAGCGGTGCTGCTCGTCGATCGCCACGAAGCCGAGCCGGGCGAACTGCGTCGCTTCCTGCACCAGCGCGTGCGTGCCGACCACCAGCAGCGGCGCGGGCTGCTCCATCAGCGCCGCCGCCTCGCGCCGCTCGCGCGCCGACAGGCGGCCCGTCACCAGGACGGGCCGGATGCCGAGCGGCTCCAGCAGGCGCGAGAAGGTGCGGAAGTGCTGCTCGGCCAGCAGCTCGGTCGGCGCCATCACCGCCGCCTGCCATCCGTTCTCCATCGCGAGGAGGCTGGCGAAGAGCGCGACGATCGTCTTGCCGCTGCCGACGTCACCCTGCAGCAGGCGGTGCATGCGGCGGTCGCTCGTCATGTCCATCACGATCTCGCGCAGCGCGCGCGTCTGCGCGCCCGTGAGCTCGAACGGCAGCGCGGCCTTGAGCGCCGACGTGAGCTGCCGCCGGTTCGCGAACGCGATGCCGTCGCGCTTGTCGCGGGCGAGCGCGTTGGCGCGGCGGTGCAGCACGTGCACGCACAGCAGCTCCTCGAACGCGAGGCGCGCACGCCCCTCCAGCGCCTCGGCGATGCTCGTGGGCCGGTGCACCATCCGCAGCGCCTCGGGGAGCGGCGGCACGCCCGCGAGCTTCAGGATGTCGGGCGGCAGCGTCTCGCGCACCTGCGGCAGCAGCAGGTCGAGGTGCGACTCGACGAGCGCACGGATCTGCCGGAACGAGAGCCCTTCGGTCGCGGGATAGACCGAGAGCACGCGGCCGCCGCCGGTGCCCTGCTCCTCCGGCCCGAGGTTCACGAACTCGCGCGGCTGCAGCTGGCGCCCGTGGAAGAAGCGCACGGTGCCGGCGAGCAGCAGCACGTCGCCCTTGTTGATCGTGCGGTCGAGGAACGGCTGCCCGGGCCACGACACCTCGAGCATCCCGCTGGCGTCCTTCACGACCGCCTGGAAGATGCGCAGCCCCTTCCGCGTCGGGATGACGCCCTTCGACACCACCTTGCCGATCACCGTGCCGTCCATGCCGGCTTCGAGATCGGCGATGCGCGACACCGTGCTCGCGTCCTCGTAGCGGTGCGGCACGTGGTAGAGCAGGTCGCGCGCGAAGATCACGCCCAGCTTCGCGAGCGCCTGCGCGCGCGCGGGCCCGACGCCCTTCAGGTACGTGACGGGCGTGTCGAGCGAGAGCTTCGGCTGCGCGGGCGTCCGGCGCGGGTCTGCCGCCATGCGGCTCAGTCTTCGGTGAGCTCGCGCGCGAACGCCGCCGGATCGAACGCCTCGAGGTCGTCGGCCGCCTCGCCGACGCCGATGAACTTCACCGGCAGGTCGAGCGCCTCGTGCACCGCGACCACCACGCCGCCCTTCGCGGTGCTATCGAGCTTCGTCACCACGAGGCCCGTGATCGGGACCGCCTCGGAGAACTGCTTCGCCTGCTGCACCGCGTTCTGTCCGATCGTGCCGTCGAGCACCAGCAGCGTCTCGTGCGGCGCGCCCTCCATTCGCTTGCCGATCACGCGGTGGACCTTCTTCATCTCGTCCATCAGGCCACCGCTGGTGTGCAGGCGGCCCGCGGTGTCGACGATGACGACGTCCGCGCCGCGCGTCACGCCCGCGTCGATCGCGTCGAACGCGACGGCCGCCGGATCGGTGCCCGGCTTGGAGGCCACGAAGTCCGCGCCCGTCCGCTCGGCCCACAGGCGCAGCTGGTCGATCGCGCCCGCGCGGAAGGTGTCGGCCGCGCCGACGAGCACGCGCTTCCCCTGCTTCCGGAAGTGGGCCGCGAGCTTGCCGATGAACGTCGTCTTGCCCGCGCCGTTGACGCCGATGACGAGGATCACCGTCGGCCCCTGCGCCGCCATGCGCAGCGCGGGGTCGCTGTTCCCCTCGCGCAGCTCGGCCTCCACCAGCCGCCGCAGCGCGTCCTGGAACTCGGCCTCCGTCCTGATGAAGCCCTTCTGCGCGTAGCCGCCGATCTTGTCGACCAGCGCCAGCGTCGTCGGCACGCCGAAGTCGGCGCCGAGGAGGATCTCCTCGAGGTCCTCGAGCGAGCCGTCCTTGACGCCGCCGCGCAGGATGACGCCGACGTCGGTGGTCGCGACGTCCTTGATGCGCTGCCAGAGCGACTTCTTGGGCGCGTCGCCCTCTTTGCGGAACAGCCGGGCCATGATGCCGAAGGTACGGGACGGTTTTCGAACGGAGGGTGCCGCCGCGGGTCAGGCGCGCGTCACGCGTGCATCAGCGCAGGCCGAGCCGGCGCCGCGTGAGCCACTCGCCGCAGAGCAGCAGGAGCGGCAGCACGTACGCCCACCAGGCATCGCGCAGGCGGGGCGCGAGGTCCGACGTCGCCCCGCCGCCCACCGGACCGGCGCGCAGCGCGGCGCGGCGCGGCAGCAGCTCGCGGGCGGGGCTGACGGCGAGCACCGACGTCCCCCCGGGACCGCGCACGTCGTACACCCCAGCGGCCAGCCCGGGCGTCGTCGCCGTGCGCTCCGCGGCGCCGAAGCGCACGGCGAGCGACTCCGCCGCCGCCGCCCCGCCGCGCCGCGTGAGCACCAGCGCCGCCACCGAGTCCGCGCCGCCGCGCCGCCAGACCACCGGCTCGCCGGCCCGCACCACGCCGCCCTCGGGCAGCGCCGCGCGCCGGTCGCCGCGGCCGGCCGCGAGCCAGTCCAATATACCGCCCCACAGCGCGGAGAACGCCGCGGTGGACACCCCGCCGCGGAACTGCCAGCGCCACAGCCCTCCGACGCCCACCACCGCGACGCGGCGCGCGCCCTCGACGCCCGTCACCGCGGGGCGCGCCGCGCCCTGGCGGCCGAGCCGCGCCTCGAGCCCCACCCAGTCGCCGCGCGGCGCACCCGCACCCAGGTCGAGCGGCGGCAGCGAGTCCCAGACGACCGCGGAGAGGGCCGGCGCGATCGGGGACGGCGGCGCACCCGTCGCGTACCACTCCGCGCCCTCCTCCTCGCCCGACGACCGCGGCGGCGCCGCCAGCGCCAGCGCGCCGCGCCCGAGCGCGCGCGGCGGCCCGAACACCGCGGTGTCGCCGTGCAGCACGAGCAGCCCGGCGTCGCGCGCGGCGGCGCGCACCAGCAGCTCGTCGATCGGCGCCATCGATTCCTCGCGGCGCCACGCACCCGGCGCCACGCGATAGTACGCGCGCACCGGCAGCCCGAGCGCGCCGCGCACGACGCCGAGCGCGGCACGCGCGTCGTAGTCGGGCGCCGAGCTGACGAAGACGACCGCTGGCACGTCGCTCACCTCCAGCGAGACGGCCGCGGTGTCGTTGCGCGGCTCGCGGTCGCCGTTCACGGCGACGACCGCACGCGCGACGACGGTGCCCGAACGCCCCGCGAGCGGCACCGGCAGCCGCACCACCTGCTCCGCGTGCGGCGCCAGCGCGGCCAGCGGCGCCTCGGCCGCCACGCGGTCGTCGAGCAGCACGCGCACCGTGCCGACATCCGAGCCCCGCGCGTCGGCGCCCACGAGCACCTCGGCCGTCACGGTGTCGCGCGCGCTGCCCGACGGCGGCAGCGTGAGCCCGAAGACGCCCGCGTCCGCGCCGCGCGTCGGCGGCAGCACGATGGCGCGCGAGCCGCGCGGCGCGCGCGCGAGCGCCTCGCCCTCGTCGATCTCGCCGTCGGTCAGCAGCAGGAGCGGACGTCCCGCGGCCGCCGCCCGGTCCGCGAGCGCGCCCACGCGCGACCGCGCGTCGCGCACCTCGTCCACGCTGGCGACGCCGCCGCGCGCGCGGGCGCGCAGCGAGTCGCCGAACAGCCAGAGCGTGTCGGTCGTGAGGCGCCGCGCGCTGTCGGAGGCCGCGCGGAACGCGGCGGAGTCGCCGCCGCGCGTCCAGCTCGCGGACGCATCGAGCGCGACGAGCGGCGGCGCGGCCTGCGCGCTCCCGCGCGGCGCGTCGAGCGCGAGGGCGGCGAGCAGCGTCACGGCCGCGACGCGCAGCAACGCGAGCGCCGCCACGGCGACGTGCGCGCGCGGCGGCGGGACGTAGGCGAGGGCGGCGAGGACGCCGGCGATGGCCAGCGCGAGCAGCCAGGCGGTCATCGCGTCAAGCTAGCCGCGCGTCGCGCGGCGCGCAGGGCGCCGGCGGCAGATCGGCCGTCAGGCGCCCGTCAACGCGGGTCAGTCGTTCGCGCTCGCGAGGTGCGGCGCGCCGGTCGAGCGCGCATCGATCTGCGCCAGCAGCCGCTGGCGGAGCGCGGTGAACGCGCCCTTCTCCCGCCGCTCGATGGGCCAGCCGCTCTTGTCGCGCAGCGCCACGCGCGGATCGCGCTGCTGCCCGCCCACGAGCACCTCGAAGTGCAGGTGCGGCGCGGTCGAGAGGCCCGTCGTGCCCACGAAGGCGACCGTCTGGCCGATGCCGACCGACTTGCCCGGGCGCACGCCCTTGGCGAAGCCGCGCAGGTGGCCGTAGCGCGAGACGAAGCCGTTGCGGTGCCGGATCTCGAGCACGTTGCCGTAGCCGCCGCTCCAGCCGGCCTTGATCACCGTGCCCTCGCCGATCGCGCGCACCGGCGTGCCCGACGACGCCGCGTAGTCCGTGCCGCGATGCGCCTTCAGGATCCCGAGGATCGGGTGGCGGCGCATCCCGAACACGCTCGAGATGCGGCGGAACTCCAGCGGCGCGCGCAGGAAGGCGGCGCGCAGCGACTTGCCCTCCTGGTCGTAGAAGTCGCCGAGCGTGCCCTTGCCGCGGAAGCGGATCGCCTCGACCGGCTTGCCGCCGACGGTGAGCGCGGCGGCGAGGATCTTCGCGTCGCGCGGCGAGCCGTCGGGCGCCACGCGCCGCTCGATCAGCAGGCCGACCGAGTCGCCCTTCTGCAGGTCGCGGCTCATGTCGATGCGGTACTCGAACAGGTCCGCGAGCTTCCAGACCAGCTCCGAGCGCTTGGGCGCCGGCAGGTTCCTGCCGATCGCCTGGTGCATCGTCTCGTACAGGCTCGACGCGATGACGCCGCGCGCGGCCACGGTGTCGGTGCGCCACGCGAGCCGCTCCTCGATGGCCTTCCACGCGCCCGCGAGGTACTTGAGGCGCACGACGCGATCGACCTCCGGCTGCACGACGATCTCCGCCGGCATCGAGTCGGTGCTCATGCCGCTCGTCGTCACCGTCATGCCGGCGCGCAGCTGCCGCGGATCGAGCACGTCGGTCTGCTGCAGCGCACGCGCGGCCTCGGAGCGGCTGACCCCCGCGCGCTCCAGCACCGCCACCAGCGTCTCGCCGCGGCCGAGGGTGTCCACGCGCGAGCGCCACACGGGCGCGAGCGGCGCCTCGACGGCGCGCGGCGACTCCGCGAGCGCGGCGACGACGGGGCGCGCCGGCTCCGGCGCCTCGGGGGTCAGATACGCGGCGACGGCCGCCGCGCCACCGACGACGAGATATGTCGTGGCGCGCAGGCGGCCGTGCGGGCGACCCTTCGACTTGCGGGGCGAGGACACTACGCGGACTCCGTCAGTCCATCTGGCGGCGAATGAACGTCGGGATCTCCATGTCGGAGAGATCCTGCGCTCCTCCGCGCTCGGCGGCGTTCATCGGCGCGCGCGGCCGCGGCGCGGCCTCGGTCGCGGGCGCGGTGCGCGCGCCCGCGTTCAGCACGCGGCCGCCGACGGGCGCCGGGCGCTCGCCGCGCGGGAACGGCAGCACGTTCGGGTTGCCGCGGCCCGACTCGGCGCCGCCACCCACGCCGCCCATCCCGCCGAGCTGCAGCTGACGGTCGAAGCCCGTCGCGATCACCGTCACGCGGATCTCGCCCTGCATCGCCGGCTCGTGCACCGCGCCGAAGATGATCTCGGCCTCGTCGCCCACCGCGTCGTGCACGATCTCGTTGATCTGGTGCACCTCGCCGAGCGTCAGGTCCGCGCCGCCGGTGATGTTCACCAGCACGCCCGTCGCGCCCGAGATCGAGACGTTGTCGAGCAGCGGCGAGGAGATGGCCTGCTGCGCCGCCTCCATCGCGCGGTTCTCGCCGCGGCCCATCCCGGTGCCCATGAGCGCCGAGCCGCCGTTCTGCATCACCGTGCGCACGTCGGCGAAGTCGACGTTCACGAGCCCCGTGACGCTGATCAGCGACGAGATGCCCTGCGTCGCGTGCAGCAGCACCTCGTCCGCCTTCTTCAGCGCGTCGCCGAACGGGATCCCCTTCCCCACCACCGCGAGCAGCCGCTCGTTCGGCACGACGATCATCGTGTCGACGTGCTTGCGCATCTCGGCGATGCCATGCTCCGCCTGCCGCATGCGCTTGCGCCCCTCGAACAGGAAGGGCTTGGTCACGATGCCGACGGTGAGCGCGCCGGCCTCGCGCGCGAGCTCGCAGACGACGGGCGCCGCACCGGTGCCGGTGCCGCCGCCCATGCCGCACGTGATGAACACCAGATCCGCGCTCGCGATCACGCGCGACACCTCGTCGCGGTTCTCGTCGACCGCCTGCCGCCCGATCTCCGGGCGCGCACCGGCGCCGAGACCGCGCGTCAGCTTCTTGCCGATCTGGATCTTGACGTCGGACTTCGAGGTCAGGAGCGCCTGCGCGTCGGTGTTCACCGAGATGAACTCGACGCCTTCGAGGTGCTCCTCGATCATGCGGTTGACGGCATTGCCGCCACCCCCGCCGACGCCCACGACCTTCATGCGGGCGTTCTGCGTGGCGCTCTCCTCGAACTCGAAGATCATGCGGACGCGACTCCAGATGCTGCGGGGGGGAGTTGGGCGAGCCGAGGGCGGGGCGGCTGCCCGGGTCGAGCCTTCACTACTCGCGCCGAGGGAGGGGGGAACTGCCGGCGCGGCGACTGCGGAGGCTTCTCGACCGCCGCCGAATATAACGCGATTCCCGCGCGCTGCCACAGGGGTGCGCGCAAGCCTCGCCGCACACCGGTCGCACGGCGCGCCGCCACCCGTCGACGTCGTCGCCACGGGTGATCACCTCACACGGACGATCCAGCGCGCGGAAGATCACAACGCCACCGACCCGCCGGCGTTGCAGCCGCACGGCGGACGTTTTCCACACGTCCCGGCGCGTCCGACACCCGGCGCGCGTCGGACACGCGCGCGCGCAACGGATTCTTCACCCGCGTGTGACGCACGACGCCCGGGCGGGCGCGTGCCATGCGCGACGCGTCCATCACGCGCTGCGTCGTGCCAGGGTGGCGCGACGCGCGCGCCGCGTGCGTCAGCGCGTCACACTTGACGAGCGGGCCGCCACGCGTATCGTGGCGGCCCGCTGCACGTCGCTCAGAAGAAATCCTGCAGCCAGAGCTTCAGTCGCTGCGCCCACTTGTCCACACCGGGCGCGGGGATCGCGATGCGCTTGCCGCTCACCGCGCCGGTGGCGCCCGACGCGCCGCGCAGCGCGAGACGTGAGGCGCCGTAGAGCGCCAGCCCGACCGCCGTCACCGCGCGCGGCGACTCCACCGTCTCACGCAGCCCGCCCACGAAGTCGCGCGGCATCCCGAGCCGCACGTTGGCGCCGAACACGTCCGTCGCCAGCTCCGTCACGCCCGGCATCTCCGCGCCGCCGCCGGTGAGCACGAAGCCGCCGCTGATGCGTCCACCGTAGCCCGCGCCTTCCACGCCGCGCTGCACGAGGTCGAAGATCTCGTCCAGCCGCTGATGGATGATGTGCGCCAGCAGCTCGCGCGGGATCTGCCGCTCGCCGTGCGCGGCGCTCGGCGGCAGCTCGATCACCTCGGTCGGGTCGACGAGCGACTCGAGCGCGACGCCGTAGTGCTCCTTCAGCGACTCGGCGTCGCTCTGCGTCACGCCGACGCCGTGCACCAGATCGTTCGTCACGTGCGCGCCGCCGAACGGCACCGTCGCGAGGTGACGGATCTTCCCCTCGTGGAACAGGGCGACGTCGGTCGCCGCGGCGCCGAGCTCCACGAGCACGACGCCCATGTCCTTCTCGTCCTCGCTCAGCACCGTGAGCGAGCTGGCGAGCGGCTCGAGCACCAGCTCGCGCACCTTCAGCCCCGCGCGCTCCACGCTCTTGCGCAGGTTGGTCGCGGGCTGCGCGCCGATGGTGACCAGATACATCTCGGTCTCCAGCCGCGTGCCCGTCATGCCGACCGGATCCTGGATGCCGCCGGTGCGGTCGACGGTGTACTCCTGCGGGATCGCGTGCAGCAGCTCGCGGTCCTGCGGGATCGCGTGCGCGCGCGCGACGGCGTTCACGCGCTCGACGTCCGCGCGCGAGATCTCGTCGCCGGCGACGGCGACGATCCCCTTGCTCGTCATCGCCTGCACGTGCTCGCCCGCGATGCCGACGAACGCGCTGTCGACGGACGCGCCGGCCATGCGCTGCGCGTCCTCGAGCGCGCGCGTGATCGAGCGCGCCGTCTCCTCGATGTTCGCGACGATCCCCTTCCGCATCCCGGTCGTCGGCGCCTGCCCGACGCCCAGCACGCGGATCCCGGGCCGCTTGGGCAGCTCGCCGACGACCTCCGCGATGATCGCGGTGGTCCGCGCCGAACCGATGTCGAGCCCCGCGACGAGTCTCTCGTGCTTCATTGCAGTCTGGCGATCACCTGGTCTCGATAGCGGAGGTCGATCTCGGCCACGCGCACGCGGCGGCGCTGCAGGTCGTCCTCCACCGGCACGAGGTCCGCGAGGCGCTCGACGGAGACGTCCGCCATCGCGCGCACCACGACCGTGGTGCCGCCCCACGCGCCAGCCGGCGCGGGCGACGTCACCGTGAACTCGAACTCGTCGCGCGCCCCGCCCGGTCCCGCGGCCCGGCGCGCCTCGCTCACCCGCGCGAACAGCCGCGGCGCCTCGCGGCGCATCCGGCCGAGCAGCCGCAGCAGCGTGGTATCTCGCACCGCCACCAGGGGCACGTCCAGCCCACCGGCCGAGCTCGGCTCCACGGGAAGGGCCGTGCCCGCCGAGTCGTAGACCGCGATCCCGGCCCGCGCCGGGGCCATCGCCACGGGCACACGCTCGTCCACCTGGACGCGGAGCGTCCCCGGCAGCCGGCGCACGACCGTCGCCTTCGCGACCATCGGATGGCCGGCGACCCGCTTCTCGAGCGGCGCCAGCTCGGTCCAGATCGACGTCAGCGTGTCCACCCGGAGCCGGCTCACCAGCTCGGCGGCGGACGCGTAGCGGACCCCGTCCAGCTCGACGCGGCGGACCCGGAAGAAGGCGAGCGACGACAGCGCGCGCGGGCCCCAGGCCGGCGACGTCAGCACCGTCCCCGCCAGGGCGAGGGCCACGGCCGCCCACGCGATGCGGCCGCTCGTCCAGACGCGGCGCGACGGCCTCTCCGCCTCCTCGCTCATGCGTCGCGGCCGGACAGCCGGGCCAGCAGCTCGGGACCGGTCCGGGTCACGTCGCCCGCGCCGAGCGTCAGCACGACGTCGCCCGGCGCCACGTGCGAGGCCAGCGCCTCGGCCAGCCCGTCGCGCGGGCCGCGCCAGGTCACCGGGCGACCCGCCGCGCGCGCGGCCTCCTCCACCAGCCCGGCGGTGACGCCCGCGATGGGCTGCTCGCGCGCCTGGTAGATCTCCGTGAGGAAGACCGAATCGGCGCCCGCCAGCGCCTCGCCGAACGCGCCCGCGAAGTCGCGCGTGCGCGTGAAGAGGTGCGGCTGGAAGGCGGCCACCACACGACGCCCGGGATACGCGGTGCGCGCGGCGGCGAGCGTCGCGGCGACCTCCGTCGGATGGTGCGCGTAGTCGTCGACGACCTGCACGCCGCCCGCCTCGCCGAGGCGCTGGAAGCGGCGCTCGACGCCGCCGAACGCCTCCAGCCCCGGACGCATCGCGTCGAGCGTGGCGCCGAGCAGGAGGCCCACGCCGATCGCGGCGAGCGCGTTGCGCACGTTGTGCGCGCCCGGCACGCGCAGCGCGACCGCGCCGAGCGGCTTGCCGTCGTAGACGACGTCGAAGACCGTGCGGTCGCCGTCGGCGCGCGGCTCGACACGCAGGTCGTGCGCGACGAGCCGCGCGTCGGGATGCGGATGCGGCGCGGCGACGCCGTAGCGCACGACCTCGGACGTCGTCGGATACGGCAGCGCGTTGGCACCCGCGTCGTCCGCGCACGCGACCGCGAAACGCGCGCGGCTCACGAACTCCGCGAACGTCGCGCGGATGTCGTCCAGATCGGCGTAGATGTCGAGGTGGTCCGCCTCGACGTTCGTCACCACTGCCACCGTGGGCGTCAGCGCGAGGAACGAGCGGTCGTACTCGTCCGCCTCGACGACGAAGCGCTCGACGCCGTCGAAGCGCAGGTTGCCGCCCCACGCGCCCACGCGCCCGCCGACCACACCCGTCGGCGCGAGCCCCGCGGCGGCGAGCGCCTCGGTCGTCAGCACGGTTGTCGTCGTCTTGCCGTGCGTCCCCGCGATGCCGATGCACGCGCCCCCCGCGATCGCCTCCGCCAGCGCCTCGGCGCGGCGGATGACGGGCAGGCCCGCGGCGCGGGCGGCCTCCAGCTCGGGATGGTCCTTCGGCATCGCCGACGTGACGACGAGCGCGCGCGCGCCCGCGACGTGCGCCGGGTCGTGTCCCGCGGTGACCTCGACGCCCAGCCGGCGCAGGTCGTCGACCTGGGCGGGGTTGGCGTCGCATCCCGTGACCGTGGCGCCGCGGCGGACGAAGAGCTCGGCGAGCGCACTCATCCCGGCGCCGGCGATGCCGACAAAGTGGACCGGGCGGGGATCGGGATTCAGAAGGAGGGGCATGGCGGCCGGCGCAATATGACGGGCTGGTGGGACGCCCTCAAGGCAAGGCCATCCGGACGAGGATCGGGGCTCACCCGGCGCCGCCGACGGTCGTCAGGATCCGGGCCGCGATCCGCGCCGCGGCGTCCGGCCGCCCGCGCGACGCGGCCGCGTCGGCCAGTGCGCGCAGGCGGTCGGGCGCCGCCAGCAGGTCGCCGACGAGCGTCTGCAGTCGCTGCGCCGACAGCTCGCGCTGGGGCAGGTGCACCGCGGCCCCGGCCGCCTCGAGGGCGCGGGCGTTGTGGGTCTGGTGGTCCTGCGCCGCGGTCGGCAGCGGCACCAGGACGGCCGGCAGCCCCCACGCGCAGAGCTCCGCGATCGACATCGCCCCCGCGCGGGTGAGCGCGAGGTCGGCGGCGGCGTACGCCTCCGCGATGGGCGCGAGGTACGGGACCACGCGGACGCGGCCGCCGGCCGCCCGGTCGAGCGCGGCGTACGGCTCGAACTGTCCGCGGCCGGTCGCCCAGACCAGCCCGAGGCCGGCCGGCAGCCCCTCGCGCACCCACGCGGCCAGCGCCTCGTTCAGCGCCCGCGCGCCCTGGCTCCCGCCGAACGCCAGCAGGACCATCCGCACGTCGGCGGGCAGCTCCCAGCGGGCGCGCGCCGCGGCGCGATCCGGGCGGTCGGCCGGCGGTGGCTCGATCGGGTTGCCGAACGCGTGCACCTGCGTGTGCGCGCCCGGCGACAGCTTCGCCGCGCCCTCGGGGAAGCCGAGGAAGACGTCGTGCGCGCGGCGCGCGAAGAGGCGCGTCGTCTGGCCCGGGTTGCTGTCCGCCTCCTGCAGCATGATCGGCACGCCGTGCATTGCGCCGTACGCGAGCGCCAGCGCCGCGGCGTAGCCGCCCGTCCCGATGACCGCGCGCGGGCGCCGCTCCGCGAACAGCCGGCCGAGCGCGCCCCACGAGCGCGCGGCGCCGGCGAGCGTGCGCCAGTTCTCCCAGGGTCGCTGGCGATAGAGCGGATGCAGGTCGAGCAGCAGGTGCTCGAACTCCGTCGTCGGCAGCACCTCGCGCTCGATGCCGCGCTGCGCGCCCACGAAGAACGGCTGCACGCGCGCGTCGGCGCGCACGAGGGCGCGCGCGATCGCCAGGCCGGGATAGAGGTGACCGCCGGTGCCGCCGCCGGTGACGACCACCGAGAGGGTGTTCATTCGGCGCTCGGCGAGAGCCCGTGCATCAGGCTCCCAGTGGGTTCGTCGCGCTCTCTCCCACCACGCGCTGGCGCTCGCTGCCGACGTTCACCAGCAGCCCCGTCATCAGCAGCGACAGCACCAGGTTCGAGCGGCCGTACGAGATGAACGGCAGCGTCAGCCCCGTCGTCGGCAGCAGGCCGATGACGACGCCCAGGTGCAGGTACGCGGTCAGCGCCATCATCATCGTCAGCCCCACCGCGAGCAGCTGCTGGAAGCGCGTGCGCGCCTGCCGCGCGATGCGGAAGCCGAGGTACGTGTAGAGCGCGTAGGCGGCCGTCAGCAGCGTCAGGCCCACGAAGCCCCACTCCTCGCCGATGTTGCTGCCGATGAAGTCGGAGTACGGGAACGGAAGGAAGCCGTACTGCTGGCGCCCCTGGCCGAAGCCCGTGCCCAGCAGCCCGCCCGAGCCCACGGCGACGAGCGACTGCTTCAGCTGGTAGCTGATCTCCGCACGCGCGTCGCTCGTGCCGAGGAAGGCGAGGAGGCGCTGCACGACGTAGTTGAGGCGCTCCAGCTCGTGCCAGAGCACCGGGATGCCCATGATCCCGAGCGCGATGAAGTGCCCGATGCGCACGCCGCCGGCGAACAGGATGATCGCCATGATCATGACGAACATCATCGCCACCGACAGGTCGGGCTCGAGCGCCGCGAGCACCGCCAGCAGGCCGACCACCAGCAGGAACGGCAGCATCCCCTTGCTCAGGCGGCGCAGCTGACCGGTCTCCTGCTTCTTCACCAGCAGCATCGACGTCCAGACGATGATCGCGAGCTTCGCGAACTCGGACGGCTGCAGCGACCCGCCGAACAGGAAGCGGCGCGACCCGTGGATCGGCGGCGCGATGCTCTTCGTGAACGGGAGCACCGTCAGCAGCATCGTGAAGATGGCGATTCCCATGAGCGGCCACGCCCACTCGCGCCACTTCTCCGCGTCCACCTTCGCGACGATCGCGAAGGCCACCGCGCCGACCGCGATGCCGCTCAGCTGCTTGAGGAAGTAGTGCGCGCTGCCGCGCCCCTCCTGCACCGCGGCGATGGCGCTCGCGCTGTAGAGCACCGCGAGCCCGAACGCGAGCAGCACCGCCGTCACCAGCACGAGCGCGCGCGCCTCGACGCCCATCCGCCACCGCTCGCGGATCTGGTCGCGGTTGAGGGGGATGGTCTCCTGACGCGGAGCGGACCGGCGGTCGTAGCTCCCGACGGCGACGGGCTCCAGCCCGCGCGCGGCGGCGGTGGTCATGGCTGCTCCTGCGGTTCCAGCTGTTCGAGCGAGTGCACGGCGGCGGGACGGCGACGGAGGACGCAGTGTAGGGCGTCACGTCGTCCGTGGACAGGGCTTGCGCGCGCGTTCGTCGCGTTCGCGCGGATGCCCGCTCCGGGGCGCGGGCGCGTCCGACGATCGGACGACGTGCCCGGGTGTCCGGGGGCCCGACGCGCGAGCCGTGCTGCGCGTCACATCCCGCAGCTTGCGGTCAGGCCGTGCCCTGCTCCGCCGCGGCCAGCCGCCGGAACTCGGCCCCGCGCTCCTCGTAGTTGCGGAACATGTCGAAGCTGGAGCAGGCCGGCGACAGCAGCACCGCGTCGCCTGGACCGGTGAGCGCGCGCGCGCGCGCCACCACCGCCGCGAAGTCGCCGTCCACCGGCTCGACGGGCACGAGCCTGCCCAGATCCTGCTCGACGATGGGCGCGGCCTCGCCGTACGCGAGCACGACCTTCCCGTGCCGCCGGAAGGGCTCGGCCAGCGCGGTGTACGGCTCGCCCTTGTGCCGCCCACCCAGGAGGAGGACGTAGGGCCGCGTCATCCCCTGCACGGCCACCAGCGTCGACGATACGTTGGTCGCCTTGGAGTCGTTGATCCACGCGACGCCGCCATACGTGCCGACGGGCTCCATGCGGTGCTTGAGCGCGTGGAAGCCGCGCAGCGCGTCGGCGATGCGCAGCCGCGCCTCGGGCGTGCGGTGCGCCTCGTCCGCCATCCAGGCCGCAAGCGCGGCGGCGAGCGCGTTGGCGACGTTGTGATCGCCGAGGAGCGGGAACTCGGCGCGCGGCAGCAGCGGCGCGCCGTCCAGTATGAGCGCATCGGCCGTGCGGTCGTAGTGCGCCGCGGCCGACGGATCGCGCAGCGAGAAGGTGCGCACCTCGCCGGCCAGCTGCTCGGCGCCGATGCGACGATGCAGCGCGAGCACGCCCGCGTCGTCGGCGTTCAGCACCCAGCGCGAGCCCGCGTGCGCGTTCGCCATCAGCCGCGCCTTGTCCGCGTAGTACGCGTCGATGGACGCGTAGCGATCGAGGTGGTCGGGGCTGAGGTTCGTCACCACGCCCACGGTCGGGTCGACGCTCGGCGTGTCGTGCAGCTGGAACGACGACAGCTCCAGCGCCGCCCACGCCGGCGGCCGCTCGCGCAGCGCCAGCTCCGCCAGCGGCGTCCCGATGTTGCCCGCGTCCACCGCGTCGTGCCCGAGCGCGCGCAGCAGGTGGCCGACGATCGCCGTCGTCGTCGTCTTCCCGTTGGTGCCGGTGATCCCGACGGTGCGCAGCGCGGGGAGGTAGTGCAGCGCGATCTCGATCTCGCCCACGATCGGCACGCCGGCCTCGCGCGCGGCGGCCAGCGGCGGCGCCTCGGGCGGGACGCCGGGGCTCGCGACCACCAGCGCCGCCCGTGCGATGCGCGCGAGGTCGTGCCCGCCCGTCTGCACCGCCACGCCGAGCGCCGCCAGCGACTCGGCGGCCTGGCGCGCGGCGTCGCCCGTGCCCGCATCGGACGCGTAGACGGCGTGGCCGTCGCGCGCCAGCAGCTCGGCCACGCTGCGCCCGCTCTTCCCGAGGCCGATGACCGCGACCTCGCCGGCCGGGCGGCCGCGGAAGATGCCCGCGTTCATCCGGCGGTCCTCAGCGCAGCTTGAGCGTCGCCAGCGCCAGGATGGCGCAGAAGATCCCGAGGATCCAGAAGCGCACCACCACCTGCGTCTCGGGCCACCCGTCGACCTCGAAGTGGTGGTGCAGCGGCGCCCGTTTGAAGACGCGGTGCTTCTGCGCGTACTCCAGCCCGTAGCGGCGACGGCGGTACTTGAACATCGAGCGCTGCAGGATCACCGACACCGTCTCGGCCACGAACACGCCGCCGATGATCAGCAGCAGGAACTCGCTCTTGAGCAGGATCGCCACCGCGCCCAGCGCGCCACCGAGGCCGAGCGAGCCCGTGTCGCCCATGAAGACCTGCGCCGGGAACGTGTTCCACCAGAGGAAGCCGACGCACGCGCCGAAGATCGCGGCGCAGAAGATCGTCAGCTCGCCCGCGCCGCGCAGGTAGAAGATCTGCAGGTATGCGCTCGTGTCGATGCGGCCCATCACGTACGCGAACAGCGCGAAGGTCGCGGCCGCGATCGCCGTCAGCCCCGTCGCCAGCCCATCCAGGCCGTCGGTGAGGTTCACCGAGTTGCTCGCGCCCGTGAGGATGAAGGTCACGAACGGCACGTACAGCCACGCCAGCGCGGCGCTCGCCGGCACGATGAGCATGTACTTGAAGAACGGCAGCGTCGTCGACGCGCCCGGCAGCGTGGAGAGCGGCGAGAGCCAGAGGTAGAGCCCCAGCACGACGCCCGCGGTGATCTGCCCCGCCAGCTTGTAGCGCTCGACCAGCCCCTCGTTCTTCAGGCCGAGCCGCTTCTGCCGCATCTTGAGGTAGTCGTCCAGGAAGCCGATGCCGCCCATCCAGAGCATCACCAGCGTGGCGACCAGCAGGTACTCGCCGCCGCGCGTGTCGAAGCGGCCCCAGAGCGCGACCGGCACCACCGTCGCCGCGAGGATGATGAGCCCACCCATCGTCGGCGTCGTGCCCTTGCCGGCGTGCGTGTCCGGCGTGCCCTCGCGCACCACCTGGTGCACCGCCATCGCGCGCAGCCGCCGCACGATCGCCGGGCCCACCACGAACGCGATGAGCAGCGCGGTCACGAGCGCGCCGGCCGCGCGGAACGTGATGTAGTTCAGCAGGTTGAACAGCTGAACGTCGCGCGCGAAGGGCTGCAGGAAGAAGAAGAGCACGGGGCGTGGTGGACGCGGAGAGGTGGAGCGGCGGTGGTCAGTGCGATGCGGCGGCGGGTGCGGCCGCGTCGGCCGTCACGCCCGCCCAGGCTTCGAGGTGCGGCACCAGCCGCTCCAGGCGCACGCCGCGCGACGCCTTGAGCAGGATCATGGCGTCGGGCGCGAGCCGCGGCGCGAGCAGCGGCCACAGCTCCTCGACGTCGGGCGCGGCCACCACGCGCGGGTCGCCCGGCGCCGCGGCCAGCAGCGCGGTGGCGAAGTCGCCCACGCCGGCGACGACCTCGAGGCCGCGCGCGAGCGCGTCGCGCGCCAGCTCGGCGTGCAGCCGGTCGGCCTGTGCGCCCAGCTCGCGCATCGAGCCGAGGACCGCGACGCGCTGCCGGCCCGCGCCCGCGTTCGCGAGCATCTCGAGCGCGGCGCGCGTGGAGCCGGGGTTGGCGTTGTAGGCGTCGTTCACCAGCGTCGCGCGCCCCAGCGGCGTCCACGCCGAGCGCATGCTCGGCACGGGCATCGCGGCGAGGCCGCGCGCGGCGACGTCGAGCGGGATGCCGACCGCGCGAGCGGCGGCCAGCGCCAGCATCGTGTTGCGCAGGTTGTGCGCGCCGCGCAGCGGCGTGCGGACCTCGACGCCGTCGACCGTCAGCACGCCCGCGCCGTCGCCGTCCATCGCCCAGCGCTCGGCGCGCAGGTCGCCCTCGTCGAGGCCCGCGCTCGTCACCTGCCGCGCGCGGCTCTGTGCGGCCGTCGCGACCTCGGGCTGGTCGGCCGGCGTGATGGCCAGCGCCGCGCCGTCGAACGC
Source organism: Roseisolibacter agri (assembly GCF_030159095.1). Classification (NCBI taxonomy): domain Bacteria; kingdom Pseudomonadati; phylum Gemmatimonadota; class Gemmatimonadia; order Gemmatimonadales; family Gemmatimonadaceae; genus Roseisolibacter; species Roseisolibacter agri. Next base: position 615,451 of record NZ_BRXS01000004.1, on the reverse strand, counting down.
GTCGCTCTCCTCGCGCAGCACGCCCGCGAGGTCGCCGAGCCCTTCGAGGTGCTCCTCGCCGATCGACGTCAGCACGACGATCTCGGGCTCGACGATCGCGCGCAGCTGGCGGATCTCGCCCGGCATGTTCGTGCCCATCTCGACGATCGCGATCTCGGTCGCGGGTGGGATCGCGAGCAGCGTGAGCGGGACGCCGACCAGGTTGTTGAGGTTCCCCGTCGTCGCGTGCACCGTGCGCGCGGCGCCCAGCGCGGCGCGCAGCAGCTCCTTCGTGCTCGTCTTGCCGTTCGAGCCCGCGACGCCGACGACGAGCCCCTTCCACGTGCGCCGCCAGTGGCGCCCGAGCAGTCCGAGCGCGTGCAGCGTGTCGCGCACCTCGAACGCCGGCACGCCGAGCCCCGCCGCGCGCGCCGCATCGTGCACCACGAGCGCCGCGGCGCCCGCCTTCACCGCGTCGGCGAGGAAGTCGTGCGCGTCGAAGTTCTCGCCCCTGAGCGCGACGAACAGCTCCCCACCGCGCAGCGCGCGCGTGTCGGTGGCCACGGCGCGCAGCGCGGTCGGCCCTCGGGGCACGGCGCCCGACAGCTCGCCCTGCAGCGCGTCGGCGACGCGGTCGAGCGTCCAGAACGGGAAGGCGCCGGTGTCCGGCAGCGGAGTGCTCATGCGGTCGCTCCGCCGGCGCGGCCCGTCAGCTCCGCGACGATCGCACGCTCGTCGAAGGGGAAGGTCTCGGTGCCGCGCACCTGGTACGTCTCGTGGCCCTTGCCGGCCAGCAGCACCACGTCGTCCGGACCCGCGAGCTCCAGCGCGCGCGCGATCGCCTCGCGCCGGTCGACGACGCGGTGATGTCCGCCCTGCCCCATGCCGGCCTCGATGTCGTCCAGGATGCGCTCCGGGTCCTCGGTGCGCGGGTTGTCGCTCGTGAGGACGGCGACGTCGGCGTCGCGCGCGGCGATGCGGCCCATCTCGGGGCGCTTGCCGCGGTCGCGGTCCCCGCCGGCGCCGAAGACGACGATCACGCGTCCGCGCGTGAACGGCCGCACCGCGGCGATCGCGCGCTCCAGCGCGTCGGGCGTGTGCGCGTAGTCGCGCAGCACCGTCGGCGACTCGTGCACCACCTCCAGGCGTCCCGGCACCTGCGGCTGCTCGGCCAGGCGCGTCGCGATCATGTCGATCGGCATGCCCAGCGCGTGCGCGGCGGCGGCCGCCGCGGCGGCGTTGGCGACGTTGAAGTCGCCGATCAGCGGCAGCGCGAGCGTCGCCTCGTCGGCGCCGACGCGCAGCGTGCCGCGCGAGCCGCGCGCGTCGAACGCGAGGTTGGTGACCGCGACGTCGGCGTCCGCGCCCGCGACCGAGAACGTCACCGTGCGCGCCGCGCTCGGCAGCGTCGCCCACGCCGGATCGTCGGCGTTGACGACCGCCGCGCCCGTGGGCGTGAGGTGCGCGACCAGCCGCGCCTTGGCCGCGAGGTACGCGTCCATCGTCTCGTGGTAGTCGAGATGGTCGCGCGTGAGGTTGGTGAACACCGCCGCGTCGAACGCCACGCCCTCGACGCGCCGCTGGTCCAGCGAGTGCGACGAGACCTCCATCGCGACCTGGCGCACGCCCGCGTCCACGAGCTGGCGGAAGAGCCGCTGCAGCTCGACGGGGCCGGGCGTCGTGAGCCCCGAGCCGCCGGGCAGCGGCGTGCCGGCCGAGCCGACGCGCACGCCCAGCGTGCCGATCGACGCGGACGGACGATCCGGGGCGTCGAGCAGGTGGCGCAGCATGTCGACCGTCGTCGTCTTGCCGTTCGTGCCGGTCACGCCGACGAGCGTGAGCTGGCGCGCCGGATCGCCGTATGCCGCCGCCGCCGCGAGCGCCGCCGCGCGGCGCCCCTCGCGCACCACGAGCGCGGGCAGCGTGCTCCGCGTCGCATCCTCGACGATCGCGGCGATCGCGCCGCGTTCCTGCGCCTGCGCGAGGAAGTCGTGGCCGTCGCGCTGCGAGCCGCGCACCGCGATGAACAGCGCGCCCGGCGTCACCGCGCGGCTGTCGTCGGTGATCGCGGTCGCGGACTCCGGCAGCGTGCCGAGTCGCTCGGCCAGCAGGCCGGCCTGCTCGAGCGCCTGCGCGACGTCGTGCAGCGCGATGCGCGGGCCGGCGCCGGGCGCCGGGTCGGACGGGGTCATGGCTCGCGGAAGAGGGTGACCATCGCGCCGGCGCGTGCGACCGCACCGGCGACCGGCTGCGTGCGGCCCGCCGACGGCGCGACGCCGCTGCGCGGCGCGTCGGCGAGACGCACGCGGAAGCCCGCGCGATGCAGCGCGAACACCGCGTCGCGCACCGGCAGACCCTGTACCGCGGGCACGGCGCGCGGCGGCAGCACCGTCGCGGGCGCGGGACGCGCCGGCAGCTCGACGACGACCTTCACCGGCTCCGCGTTCGCGTCGCCGACCTCCGCCGCCGGCATCTCGCGCTGCAGCTCGACCGGCACGGCGGGCGCCGCCGCGCGCGCGGCGAGCGCGCTCTCGGCGGCCGCCTTCTTCACCACGGTGTCCTTCGGCCGGTAGGCATCGCGGTTGGCCGGCAGCACGCTGTGCGCCAGCGACGCGCGGTCGAGCGCCGCGTCGCGCGCCGCGAGCGCGGCCTGCAGCACCACCTTCGACACCGGCGACGCGACCTTGCCGCCGTAGTAGACGCCCGACGGGTTGTCGATCTTGACGATGATGACGAACTGCGGGTTGTCGACCGGGAAGATGCCGGCGAACACCGCGTTGTACTTGCCCGACGCGTAGCGCCCGCCCTCGGTGCGGCGCACCGTGCCGCTCTTGCCGCCGAGCGTGTAGCTGGCGAGGTCCGCGTCGGTGGCCGTGCCGCTGTCGACGACCGACCGGAGCAGCCCGCGCATGGTCTCCGCGATCTCCGGCGGCATCACGCGGCGCACCGGCCGCGCCTCGTGCCGGAACTTCACGTCGCCTTCGGCGTCGCGGATCTCCTTCACGAGCGCGGGCTCCAGCAGCAGCCCGCCGTTGGCGATGGCGCCGTACGCCGCCGCGAGCTGCAGCGGCGTCGCCGCCATCTCGTAGCCCATCGCGAGCGACGCCGCGGTCGTCGCCGACCAGCGCGTGGGCGGATGCAGCGTGCCGGATGCCTCCGCGGGATACGGCACGCCCGTGGGCGCGCCGAAGCCGAGGTCGCGCAGCGTCTCGTACTGCTCGCGCGGCGAGAGCTTCATCGCCAGCTTCACGATGCCGATGTTGCTCGACTCGCGGATGATCTCGCGGAGCGACATCTGCGGCGCCTTGTGCACGTCCGTGATCGTGCGCTTGCCGTAGCGCCAGACCCCGTTCTCGGTGTTCACCACCTCGTCGAGGTGCGTGCGCTTGCGCTGCAGCAGCGCCGCCGCCATGAACGGCTTGATCGTCGATCCCGGCTCGAACGGCTCCGAGATCGCGGTCGCCGCGGTCGCGCGCGGGTCCTGCCGCTGGCTCGCGAGCGCGAGGATCTCGCCGCGGTGCGGCTCCAGCACGACGATGTCGCCGCCGGTCGCCTCCGCCTTCGCCACGGCCTCGGACAGCGCGCGCTCGGCGATGTCCTGCAGCCCCTGGTTCAGCGTCAGCGTCACCGAGTGACCGGGCCGCGCCTCCACCGACTGCACCGACGGCGACGCCATGCGCCCGCCGCGCGCGTCGCGCAGCATGAGCGCCGTGCCGCGCTGGCCCAGCAGCACGCTGTCGAGCGCCAGCTCGATGCCGTCGACCGGCTTCCCGCGCTCGTCCACGCGCCCGACGATGCGCCGCACCGCGGGGCTCGTGGACAGCACGCGGTCGATCGAGGGCACCGCGTGCACGCCGCGCATCGCGGTCGCCGGCGCGACGTCGCTCGGCAGGTAGCGGCCCGGGATCTCGACCCACGCGCGCTTCACGTCCGTCGCGCGCTTCACCCACTCGGCCGGCACGCCGGCGGCGCTGAGGCGCTTGCGCAGCGCGTCGCGGTCGGTGACCTCGCGCGGCGCGACGCGCAGGTGCACCAGCTCGCGGCTCTCGACGAGCACGCGCCCGCTGGCGTCGCTGATCAGCCCCCGCGGTGCGGGGAGCGAGGCGTCGGCGATCTGCTGCCGCGCGGCGCTCTCGCGCCAGCGGTCGGCCTGGAACAGCTGGACCTGCGCCGCCTTCCCGATGAGGGCGACGGCGAACACCACGAGCGAGCCGTGGACGATGGCGAGACGATCGGGCCGGGGCACGCGGGCGAGTCCGGGAACGGCGTTACGACGTGGAGTCGCCCGGTTCCGTGTCGCGCCCCGTGGGGCGCGGCGCGGGCCGGGAGATGATGACGACCTGCGTGTCGCTGGGGACGCGCATGCCGAGGCGCTGCTCGGCGGCGGTGCCGATGCGGCCGCGGCTGGCGGCCATGCGCACGGCGCTCTGCAGCGCCGCCCGCTCCGCCTCCAGCTGCCGCCGCCGGACGTCCAGCACCTGCAGCTCGCGCGTGCGCGCCAGCCCGTAGGTGCGACGCCAGACGACCGCCGCCGCGACCAGCACGAAGGCGAGCAGCCCGACGGCGACGATCGAACGGCCGCGCGGCCCACGCCGCGCGGCGACCTTGCGGGGGCTCACGCGGCCGCCTCTGTCGAGCGTTCCCAGACGCGCAGCTTCGCGCTGCGGGCGCGCGGGTTCCGCGCGACCTCGTCCGCGGACGCCTCGATGGCGCGCCGCGTCACGAGCTTGCCCAGCGGCACGTGTCCGCAGGTGCAGATGGGCTGCCGCGGCGGGCAGATGCACCCGGTGCTCCACTCGCGGAAGGCGTGCTTCACCAGCCGGTCCTCGCCCGAGTGGTAGGCGATGACGGCGATGCGCCCGCCGGGCGCGAGCCGGTCGCGGAGGGCCGGCAGCGCGCGGCCGATCCCCTCCAGCTCCTCGTTCACCGCGATGCGGACCGCCTGGAAGAGGCGCGCGAAGTCGCCAGGGCCGGTGCGCGGCCCGAAGGCGCCGCGGATCGCGCCCACCAGGTCGTCGCTCGTCTCGAACGGCCGGTTGGCGCGGCGGCGCACGACCTCGCGGGCGAGTCGCGGCGCGCGGGGCTCGTCGCCGTAATCGCGGAAGACGCGGGCGAGGTCGCGCTCGTCCAGCGCGTTGAGCAGGGTGGCGGCGTCGGCCGGCGCGTCGGTGCCCATGCGCATGTCGAGCGGCGCGCCCTCGCGAAACGAGAAGCCGCGGCCGGTGTCGTCGATCTGGTGGGAGGAGATGCCGAGGTCGAGCAGGACCGCGTCCACGGTCGCACCGGCGAGGTGGACGTCGGCGTCGGCGTAGTTGGCCTGCACCGCCCGGAAGCGGCCGGCCTCCGCGTACGCCCGCAGCCGCTCCGTCGCGGCGGTGATCGCCCGGGGATCGCGATCGAAGGCGACGACGTCGAAGCCCGCCTCGAGGAACGCGAGGCTGTGCCCGCCGCCGCCGAGCGTCCCGTCGACCGCCAGGCGCCCGTGCGCCGACCGCGGCGCCCCGGTCGCGTCCTCACCGACCAGCAGGCGGACGATCTCGGCCGCCAGCACGGGGGCGTGATACGCGGAGTCCCAGCGGGCACCGTCGGACATCGGGAGGGGCAAGCTAGCGGCGCTCCGTCGCGGGCGTCAATCGGACCCGAACGGGGCCCCGAGGATGCGCCGGCGGGACGCGGGCGCTGGCCGGAATCTCGCACTTTCGCGCGCTCCATGACGTTCGGACGCACCTTCGACCTCGTGATCCATGGCGCCCGCGCGGACGACGCGGGCCTCCGCGCCGCCGCCGAGTGGGCGCGCACCATCGGCCACCGCATCCGGGCGCACGTGACCTGGGAGCCGGGCGACGCGCGCCGCTTCGCCGCCGAGGCGGCCCGCCGCGGCACCGACGCCGTGCTCGCCGTCGGCGGCGACGGCACGGTCAACGAGGTCGTCAACGGCCTGCTCGGCACCGACGTGCCGCTGGGGATCCTCCCCGTCGGCACCGCCAACGACTTCGCCCGCCAGACGGGGATCCCGGAGGACGCGCGGGCCGCGCTCGATCTCGTCATCGAGCGGCCGCCCGTGGTCGTCGACCTCGGGACGCTGAACGACCGCGCCTTCCTCAACGTCTCCTCCGCCGGCCTGGGCGCCGAGACGACGGCCGAGACGGGCGCGGTGGCGAAAGGGATGCTCGGGCCGCTGGCGTACGCGCTCACCGGGGTGCGCAAGCTGGCCGGCGAGATCGAGCCGCGGCGCGCCCGCTTCAGCGGGCCGAGCTTCGAGCGGGAGGTCGAGTTCCTGCTCTTCGCCGTGGGCAACGCGCGCGCGACGGGCGCGGGCACGGTCATCACCCCGCTCGCGCGCGTAGACGACGGGATGCTCGACGTCTGCCTGGTGGAGCCGATGGCCCTGGGTGCGTTCGCGGGGCTGCTGCTGGAGCTGCGGCGTGGCGACCACCTGGAGCGCGACGGCGTGCTGTACGCGCAGCTGCCCTGGGTGCGCGTGGAGAGCGAGGTGCCGCTGACCGTGAACCTCGACGGCGAGCCGCAGTCGCTGACGCAGCTCGAGTACCGCGTGCTGCCGCGCGCGCTGCGCGTGCACGTGGGGCACCTGCCGGGCGAGGGCGGCGAGAACGGCGCGGGGTGAAACGCGAACGGGGCCGCGTCCTGGTGGACGCGGCCCCGTCGCCTGCGGCAGTAGCTGCCGCGGTCGAGCGCTTACTTGCAGAACGCCTTCGCCATCTGGTCGGCGTACGGCGAGAGCTGGTTCAGGCCCGTCAGCGCCTGCTGCGCCGCCTGCGGGTTGTCGCGGCCCGCCTTCGGCACCGTCGTCTGCGTGACGAGGAAGAGGCCCTGCGCCTGCTTCACCGTCTCGCAGCTCTTCGACTTCTGCGCCTCGGTCAGCAGCATCTGGCCGAACGAGAGCGAGTTGAGGCCGAGCAGGAGCGACGACGTCGGCGTCGAGTTGGTCTTGTCGGCGAACGTCAGGAGCTGGTCGGCGATCTCGTAGTCGGCCTTCGCCTTCGACGCGGACGCCTTGCGCATGGCCGCCTGGCCCGCGGCGAGCGCGTACAGCGCCACCGAGCTCGCGCTGTCGCCGTTCGCGACCGCCTGCTGGAACGACTGGAGCGCCTGCGCGGCCTGCCCGGCCTCGGCCTGCATGCGGCCGAGCGCACCGTACGCGCCGGGGAGCTTCGGGTTGGCCTGGAGCGCGCGGGTGAGCACCTCCATCGCCTGCTGCGACTGGCCCGAGCGGGTCAGCGCGTCGGCGTACGTGCCGAGGAGATCCCCGTCGTTCGGGAACTTCTGCACGCCCATCGCCGCGAGCTGCGCGGCCTTCTGCGGCTGGCTGTCGAGCACCGCCGCGGTGGCCAGACGGGTGAACAGCGCCGCGGTGGCCGCCGCCGTGTCCGCCTTGATCAGCTCCTCGCCCGACGCGATGCCGCCCTTGTAGTCCTTGGCCGCCAGACGCACGCGCATCTGGAGCTGGAGGTAGTTCGGGTCGCCCGGGTTGTCCTTCACCAGCTGCTCGACGACCGGCACCGCCTTGGCCGCCTTGCCGCTGGCCGCCCACTCGTTGGCGATCTGCTCCAGCAGGCGCTGGTCGGACGGATCGGACGCGACGAGCGCGAGCAGCGTCTCGTCCGCCTTCTCGACGTTGTTCTGCGCCTTGTAGGCCTCGTACGCGAGCTGCAGCGCCGGCTTGCTGCGCGGGTCGATCGCGATGACCTCCTGCGAGACCTTGATGATCTCGTCGGGCGAGGCCTTCTGCGCGAACAGCGCCTGCGCGAGGCAGATGCGCGCCAGCGTCGACTTCGGGTACTCGGCGATGCCCTTGCGCGCCGCCGCGATCGCGACGTCGTACTTGCTCTCGCGGGCCGCGTTGACGCAGGCGCGCTCGTGCTGGAAGGCCTTCTGCGCGTCGCGGAAGTCCTTCGAGATCTGGCCGGCGGCCTTGTCGGCCTTGTCCACCCGGTAGGAGCCGAGCGGCTGCACCAGCTTGTTGTCGCGCGTCATGACGAGGAACGCGTCGACGCGCATGCCGGCGCTGTCGCGCAGCACGTTGCCGACGATGTACTCGTCGGCGCGGAGGATCTGCGCGAGGGCGCGCGCGTCATGCGGCGCGAGCGCCTCGTTGGTCGGGAAGCCCGAGGCCTCGAGGTTCGCCGTGATGTCGTTCTTCGGCAGGACCCAGAGCTGCTTGGGCGTCACGTCCTGGCTGATGCGCGTACGGATCGCGTCCGCGGCCTGCACGCCGGACGTCTTGTCCGCGCTGCGGAAGACGCCGACCATCAGGCGGGGGGCGTTGGGATCCGCGGCCCCGCGGGAGGTCTGGGCGCCGGCCGCGAGCGGAGCGGCGGCGACGACACCGGCGGCGAGAGCCGTGAGCGCGTGGCAGTACCGAGCCTTCAATGTCATAACCTCCAAAGCGTTAAACATCTGTACCCTCTCGGCCCGTGGCGGTTCCGGCCGCGCGCTCGCGCGCCTTCCCACGCCGGCTCACGTCAGCCTTCGCCCTCTAGATACAGCGTTCCCCACGCGAGGTTCGCGCACTGCGGCTGCCACATCTGCGCCGACCGTGCCAGCCGTGCGCCACCGCGCCCGGGTTCCCGCCACCCGCCGCCGGCGCGATCCCGCCGCGGCGGTCAGCCGCCGCGCCGGGTGCCCGGCGTCCTGCTCACATGGGGCGGCTGGGACTCGAACCCAGGACCTATCGCGTGTAAGGCGAGCGCTCTAACCAACTGAGCTACCGCCCCAGAGGCGGTAACGCTAAGACGCCAACGAGGATGCCCGCAACGGCGCCGCGGTCTCTTAATCCATTCTTCATTTGTGAGGCGTCTGCGGCACGCAGTCGCCCCTTCACGCTGGATGCACGAGGGGCGCGGCCGAGTCCGGCCGCGCCCCTCTCCTCATCTCGCGGTCGCGCCGCGCGTCAGCGCAGGATCGCGAGCGGCACGAACACGCAGTAGCCGAGCACGAGCAGGATCGGCGCGAGCGTCTCGCCGCCGCGCCAGAGGTCGGCGTACCCGACGGCCAGCACCACGGCCGCGACCACCCACCAGATCCAGGCGGGGCGCGTGCGGGTCTCGAGGGTCGTCGGCGTCGGCGTCGTGGTCTGCATCATGGGTCGGCAGGTTAGAGCGCGTCCGGAGCGAAGTCAACCAACGGGCGCGGCACGGCCGCTAGCCCCGCGGCGGCTCGGGCGCGGCGTCCGGCACCGGCGTCTCGCCCAGCAGCGCATCGAGCGCGCGCGCCTCGCGCTCCGCGATCTCGTCGGCCTGCCGCAGCGCCTCCAGGCGCCGCCGGTCGCGCCGCCGCCGCATGATCCAGAGCGGCAGGAAGGCGACGAGGAAGATCGAGGTCGCCAGCGACAGGTTCGCGACCAGCGCCAGCATCCCGTAGCGCCGCCGCGTCCGCTCCTGCCACTGCTTCTCGAACGCGGTCGCCGTGATCCCGTACGCCTGCCGGACCGCCGCGTCGAAGCGCCCCGTCTCCTTCCAGTACCGGAAGAAGAGGGTCAGCCCCCGCTCACGGTCGAGCTCGGAGAGATCCGAGACGGCCCGGAACGCCAGCGCGTAGCTCGCCTCCGCCTCGGCCGCCCCCTCGTAGAATCCGGCCTCGAGCGTGTCGAGCGTCGGCATCCCGCGCGCGAGCAGCGTCAGGTTGGTCGCCAGCGTCTCGTCGCGCCCCCACTCGCCGGCCGCGAAGCTGGCGTACCCCTCGTCGAACCAGCGCGGCGGCAGGTCGCCGAGCGCCTCGTGCAGCGCGAGGTGCGCGAGCTCGTGCCGCAGGACCGAGCGCGGGTCGCCCGCGTCCGAGCCCGCGGTGCGCCCCTGCATCACGATCCGCTGCAGCGCGGGGAACGCGATCGCGGCGCCCCACTCGGGCGCGGCAGGACCGATCCAGTCGCGGAAGCGGCGCGCGTCGGGCGCCACGGCGATCAGGACGCGCGCGTGCGGCCGCGGCAGCCCCGGGAACGTGTCGCGCCGCTGCGCCTCGGCCAGCAGGCTGCGGGCGAGCGGCCGGTCGGCGGGATACGCGACGACGGTGAAGCGGCCCGCGTCGAACCGCTCCGCGCCGCGGGGCACGAGCGAGTCGCGGCTCCCCTGCGCGAGCGCCAGCGACGCGAGGAGCGCCAGGAGCGGCAGCACACGCCATGCGCCCACGAGCGCGCGCACCGCCGCGAACGAGCGGGCGATCAGTCCAGCGGCGGCGGCTCCCCGCCCTGCTCCACCTGCTCCAGCACGTCCGCGCAGCGCGCCCCCCATGGATTGAACTTGCCCGAGGCCGCGCCCGTGCGCCACGCCGCGCGCGCCGCGTCGCGGTCGCCCGCGAGCCAGTGCGCGCGCCCCATCTCGTAGTACGCTTCGAGCAGGTTGGGGCCGAGCTCCAGCGCGCGCCGGAAGAGCCCGACGGCGTCGTCGTACATCTCACGGCGCAGGTACACCAGACCCAGGTAGAAGGTCGCGTACAGCGCGGCCTTCCGGTCGGCGTCCTCGCGCACGGCGGTCGCCAGGTGCTCCATCGCCTCGCCGTACTGCCCGCGCCGCAGCGCGATGTAGCCGAGGTTCACGCGCGCCAGTGGGAAGCCGGGGGAGCGCGCGAGCACGCGGTCGCACAGCGCGCGCGCCTCGTCCAGCCGCCCCTGCCCCATCACGGCCCACGCGAGCAGCGCGACGCCCTCCGGATCGTCCGGCGCGAGCTCCAGCGCGCGCGTCAGCGTCTCCTCGGCGCGCGCGTGCTCGCCCATCGAGATCGCGCTCCACCCCTTCGCGACGAAGGTCGACGCGCCCAGGTGGTCGACGCGCACGCTCGCGTGATCGGCGATCGGCGCGCGCGCGCGCATCGCGGAGACGGGCGCGTCGTCGACGTGCGACGAGTCGTCCAGGAACGCCGGCGCCGGCGGCTCCGAGGCCTCGGGCAGCTGCTTCCATGCCGCGACGAGCCCCTTCACGTCCTCCTTCAGCTGCGCGAGCGCGGTCAGCCGCCGGTCGATGGTGCGGAAGAGCGTCGCGATCTCCTGCTTGAGGCGCGCGCGCTCCTCGTCGGGCACGTGACCGCGCGCGGTGCTCGCGTGCAGCGCGGCGAGCAGCGCGTCGTGCTCGGCCTGCAGCGCCGCCAGCTCCTCCCCGAGGTCGATGGTCGGCTGCGACTCGCTCATGCCAGCTCGCCCAGCTGCGCGACGACGGCCGCGGCCAGCGCGTCCAGCGGCGCGACGACGTCGGCGCCCGCGCGCGCGAGCGCCGAATCTGGCATGCCCGGCACCACGGCCGTCTCGCGCGCCTGCACGATGGCGCGCCCACCGGCGCGACGCACGGCCAGCAGCCCGTCGGCGCCGTCGCGCCCCATGCCGGTGAGCACCACGCCCAGCGTCGCGCCGCCGAACGTCGACGCCGCGGACGCGAACAACAGGTCGGCGGACGGCCGCACGCCCCACACCGCCGGTCCGTCGTCGAGCGACAGGCGCACGACACCGGCTGCGTCGCGCAGCACGCGCAGGTGGCGACCGCCCGGCGCCACGTACACGTGCTCCGCGAGCACCGGCGCATCGTGCTCGGCCTCCAGCACGGGCAGCGCGGAGCGCGCGGCCAGGCGTCGCGCCAGCGACTCGGTGAAGCCCGCGGGCATGTGCTGCGCGACCAGCACCGCGGCGCCCAGGGTGCGCGGCAGGCGCGGCAGCAGCTGCGTGAGCGCGTTCGGACCGCCCGTGGACGCGGCGACGACGACCGCGCGCTCCGCCGGTGCCGCCGCCGCGGGTGCCGGCGACGGCGCGCGCTCCTGCGCCGCGCGCGCGACGACGTCCAGGCGCGACACGTCCGCGACCGCCGCCGCGCGCAGCGCGTCGTGCAGGCGGTCGCGCACCGCGACGACGTCGAGGCTGATGGGGCCCGACGGCTTCGGCACGAAGTCCACCGCACCCAGCTCCAGCGCGCGCAGCGCGAGCCCGTCCTCGCCCAGGCCGCTCAGCACGACCACGGGCCGCGGCGTCTCGCTCATCACGTAGCCGAGCACCTGCAGGCCGTCGAGGCCGGGCATCGCGACGTCGAGCGTGACGACGTCGGGGCGCAGCGCGTGCACGAGGCGCAGCGCCTCCTCGCCGTCGCGCGCGGTGCCCACGACGCGGAAGCCCTCGCACTCGCCCACCATCTCGGCGACCACGCGACGCATGAACGCGCTGTCGTCCACGACGAGCACCGTGCGCGGCGCGGGCGCCGCCTTCGGCGAGCGGAGGGCGCTCATCCGGGGCGCCGGAAGATGCGGTCGCGCTGCACGACGGGCCCGACGAGCGAGCGCACGGGGCCGAGCAGCGTCTCGACCTTGCCGAGGAAGAGCACGCCGCCCGGCACGAGCGCGTCGTGGAAGCGCAGGAAGAGATCCTCCTGCGACTCGCGGTCGAAGTAGATGACGACGTTGCGGCAGGCGATCAGGTGCCACGGCCCCTCGGGCGGCATCTCGCGCAGCAGGTCGCGGCGCTCGAACGTCACCATCGCGCGCAGCTCGGGCGCGACCGACGCCGCGGGTCCGGCCGAGAAGTAGCGCGCGCGCAGCTCGGCCGGCGTGTCGGCGAACGCGCTCTCGCCGTAGACGCCGCGCTCCGCCGCCGCGAGCGAGTCGCGGTCGATGTCGGTGCCCAGCACGCGCACGCGCGAGATCCGGTCCAGCTCTCCCAGCCGCTCGGCGTGGCGGTGGAACAGCGCCGCCAGCGAGTACGCCTCCTCGCCCGACGACGCGCCCGCGCTCCACACGTTCAGCGTCGCGTCCGGCCGCGCCCACAGGGCCGGGATCACGCGCTCGGCGAGCGACTCCCAGACCTCCCAGTTGCGGAAGAACTTCGTGACGTTGATGGTCAGCGCGTCGAGCAGCCGGTCCCACTCGCGCGGGTCGGTGTCGAGCACGCGCATGTACGCGTCGAACGTGTGCACGCCCGTCGCGCGCAGCCGCACGCCGATCCGGCGCAGCAGGCAGCGCTCCTTGTAGCTGCGGCAGCGGAAGCCACGCTCGGCGACGATCTTGTCGCACAGCGCGGCGAAGCCGGCAGGATCGTCGACGGTGACCGGTTCGAGCACGCGGGGTTCGGCGAGGACGTTGGCGCTCACGGAGCCCCCGCCCGCAGCAGCGACTCGAGGTTGCCGCGCGCGATCGGATGCTCGGGTTGCAAGCTAAGCGCTCGCTCCCATGCATTCACCGCCGCGGGCCGGTCGCCGCGTCTGAGCGCCAGCGTACCGAGCCGCACCCACGTCTCCGCGCCGAGCGACGGTGCCAGCCGCACGGCGCGCTGGTAGCGGTCCGCGGCCTCGTCCAGCCGGCCCGCGCGATACGCCGCGTCGCCGAGCGCCTTCTGGCCCTGCGGCAGCTCGGGATCGGTCTCGCCGGCGCGGCGCGCGTGCGCCTGCGCATCGTCGTGGCGCCCCAAGGCGGCGAGCAGCGCGGTCAGGCAGGCGTGCAGCGGCGCGGCGTCCGGATGCGCGGCGAGCCCCGCGCGCAGTGCGGCCTCCGCCGCCGCGTGGTCGCCGGCCGCCAGCGCCGCGCCCGCCGCGAGGTGGTGCCACTCGGCGAGGGCCGGCGGCGCGCCGTCGGCGCCGCGCGCGGCCTGCAGCCACTCGCGCGCCCCGACGTGATCGCCGCGCGCCGCGGCCAGCGACGCGCGTGCGACCGCCAGTCGCGGATCGGGCGCCAGCCCGCGACGCGCCGCCTCCTCGAACGCCTCGTGCGCCTCGTCGTGCGCGCCCAGCCGGTGCCGCGCGAGGCCGAGCGCGTGGAACACCGCCGCCGACGCGGACGGCAGCGCCGTCGCCTCGCCGAGCACCGCGGCGGCGTCGGCCCAGCGCCGCTCGCGCAGCGCGAGGAGGCCGAGCTGCAGGCGCGCGCTGACGTCCGACGGGCGCAGCTCCAGCACGCGACGGAACTCGCGCGCCGCGATGTCGAGCATGCCCGCGCGCGCGAACGCGAGGCCGAGGTTGCGGTGCTCGTCCAGCCGCGCGGTCGCGTTGCGGCCGTCGGAGCCCGCGCTGCGCCCGATGCGGCGCGCGAGGCCGCGCTTCATCAGGTCGAAGAGCGCGCGGGACACCTCGAACTCGCCCAGGCCCGCGTCGTCGGCCAGCTGCGCGATGTCGCGTCGGCCGTCGAGCAGCGGCAGCACGCGCTGCTGGTCGTGCGTCAGCTCCGCCGGGTCGACCGGCGCGGCGATGCCCGCGAACACCGCGTCGCTGCCCGGGACCTCGGTCGTGATGAGCGTCAGCTCGTCGGCGCGCCGCGCGCCTTCCAGCAGGAGCGCGCCGGGATCGAGCGAGATGACGCGGTCGCGCGGATCGGGGTGGACGTCGGCCTCGAACGAGAACGTCCCGTCGGTCCACGCGAGCAGCGTGTAGACCGCGTCCTCGATCTGGATGCGCACGTGGCGGTCGAGCGACGCGCGGTCGATCGCGCCGCGGCGCAGCAGCACCTCGCCGAGCCGCGTGCCCGGCTCGCCCGCCTGCTCGGCCAGCGCGGCGCGCACGTCCGCCTCGTCCACCAGGCCGCTGCGCACGAGCGCCTTTCCCAGTCGGTCCCGCCGGTTGACGAGCGCCGCGTGCACGATGCGCCCGCGATCGAAGTAGAGCGAGCCGAAGTCGCCGGTGCGCGCGACGCTCAGGCACCCGGTCTTCTGACCGAGCGCGAGCAGCTGCAGCACGTCGGAGAGCCCCGCCTCGGCGAGCGAGCCACGGATCGCCACGGCTACGCCTCCTCGACCAGCAGCGCGATCACGTCGGGCCACTCGGCCACCCACACCTCGGGATCGACGTGCAGCGGCGCGCGCGCGGGCCGCGGCCTGCGCAGCCGCTCGACGAGAGCCACCGCCTCCGCGGTGCGCGCGGGATCGTGGAAGACGTCGCGTCCCGCGACGCTCGGATCGAGCGCGATCGCCTCGCGCTCCAGCGCGCGCAGCCGGGCCACCGCCTGGGTGAACGCGCCGAGCAGCCCGTCGACGTCGGGCGCCTGCGTCAGGCGCAGCGCGCGCTCCAGCACGCCCGTCGCGATGCCCTCGCCCTGCCAGCGCGCGGCCGCCTCGCCGATGCGCACGCGCCACGACGGCACGCTCGACTCGATGGCGCTCGCGACGTCCGCGACGAGATCGTCGAAGGGATCGACGAACGCCGGCGAGAGCGCGGCGGCGGCCGGCGCCGCGGGCGGCATGGGTGCTCGCTCTGGCGGACGCGGTGCCGGTGCAGGCGCCGCCGGCGCGTCGGACGCATCGGTCGCCTCGGTGGACGTCTCGTCGGGCACCGCGCGCATCGGGCTCAGGCCGCGGCGGCCGCGCCGCTGGCGATGCGCTTGAGCACGAGCGCGCACGCCGCGCGCATCGTCTCGAAGACGTTCACGCCGCCCAGCGCGTCGGCGGCGAACTCCGGCGCGCCGCGGAAGTTCAGCAGCTCCGACAGCTCGGCGGGCGCCATCAGCAGCTCGCGCGGCAGGTCCTGCTTGTTGTACTGCAGGACCATCGGCATGGTGCGCG